>DASZZL010000074.1:0-8649 GCA_035545035.1 Pyrinomonadaceae bacterium | reverse complement strand
ATTGTAACGATGGCTAGTCGTTTCAACCGGAACATAAGTTTCAATGCCAACTATACGTTCAGCAAGAGCAACAGCGACTCTGACGGCGCCGGCACTTTTCCGGCGAACTCATACAATCTGAGCGGAGAGTATGGACGCGCTTCCAACGACATTCGTCATCGCTTTTCATTGTTCGGAAATATCCGAACCCGCTGGGGAATCAGCCTTAATCCTTTCCTGATTGTTAGCTCGGGCGCGCCCTTTAACATCACCATCGGACGAGATCTAAATGGCGACGCTTTGTTTACCGAGCGGCCGGCATTCGCTACCGATCTAACAAAGCCTGGAATCATCGTTACGCGATTCGGCGTATTCGATCCGAATCCTGTTGCCGGCGCTCAAATCATTCCCCGCAACTTCGGTGACGGCCCGGGGTCAGTTACGGCCAACCTCCGAGTAAGTAAGACATGGAGCTTTGGTGGCGAGAAGCGGTCAAGCGCTGCTCGGGGGCAGACTCAAGGCCAGCGCACGGCGGAAGGCGGCGGTGGACCACGCGGCGGCATGGGCGGCGGCGGACCTCGTGGTGGCGGTGGCGGTTCTGGCGGCGGCGGCGGCCGAGGAGGAGCCGGTGGCGGTGGAGGCCGCGGCGGAGCTGGTGACGGCGGCGCGGGCCGAGGTGCGGGCAGCGGTGAAGCGAAGCGCTACAGCCTCAACTTCTCAGTTAACTTTCAGAACATTCTTAACCACGCAAATCTCGGCAGGCCGGTTGGCAATCTGGGTTCGTCGCTCTTTGGATTTTCTACTTCCAGTGCGGGTGGCTTCGGTGGCGGTGGCGGCCGAGGTGGCGGCACGCCTCCGTACAATCGTCTCATCGACGCCCAAATTAGGCTCAGTTTCTAAAGTGGTATTGCTCTCAGGCTTACGCGTGTGCTGTTATCGCTTCCGATCTCGATCACTGCGGTTCTAAGACGTAAATCAAAAAGGGCATCGTTCTTAAGATCGGCCTCGCTGATATTTTCCAGTCGCAATCGGTTGGCCCGTTTTGAAAGATCCATACTATTAACCCAGGTGCCGGTGTTGAAATAGTTCTCTACTCTGGCATCCTGAGCAGCACCGTCAATCTCAGTATGAGTGTGACCGAAGATCACTTGCTTTACCTCGTCAGAAAAAAGCGACTCGGCACCGCGCACCTCGGGGTTCTCCCGAAAGACTCCCAGGGTTGCCGCTTCTTCGGTTTCGGTGGACGGAGTTAGCTCTTCGATCGATAGCGGCTGTTGGTGGTCACTTCCATTCCGGTCAATTGAATTAATGGCCATCCACTCTTCCCGCGACGTTCGCGCGATCTCTTCATCGAAGCTTTTTCTAAATTCTACATCGCGTTCATATAAATGCATCAAACCCTGTGCGATATCCCGATCCCTGAGATCGCGAATCATGAGATCGGGTGACTTCTCTTCACTTAGAATGTTGCTGGCAAGCGAGTCCCAGGGGATGCCTGCGCCCCAAAGGAACTTCACAAACTTAGCCGCCTCGCGGCCTCCGACCCAACCATTCTTGATACCGAGCCAGATTGCGCGGGCCGTTGTCTTGATGTTGTCGGCGTATGGGTGCTTCTCTTCCATCGGATTCAGGAATTCCATCACAAAAACACTTCCCCAAACTAATTCCAGGCGTCGCTGCCCGTCCCTGGTGCAATCGTGAAAGACGTTATGCGGATTGTAGAACTTGTTTTCCGGAGAACAGTATTGATTGCCGTGCTCAATATGTGCGGAGCCCCGACGCACGTAGGTCATCGTCATCTCCAATTGCTCTTCGCGCGATGGTTGAAGCAGGCGACGAATCTCCTTCTGAACATCGGGCCAAAACAAATCCGGGTCATGGTTGCCCATGATTATCGTGACCTTCTTGCCGGTGTGCAGAAACCCTTTCAGGTTCTGGAAGAAGGGTTCATGAGCGCGCTTGCAACTTTCCAGCTTCGCAAGTGATTCTTCCTGCGTCCATCCGAGACGGTGACCTTCGGCCGAAAAAAGGCCGGGATGATAGGCGAACGGTTCGAGCTGGGTAAAATCAATCCAGTCACCGTTGATTATTAGCTCGTCCGCCTCGGCTTCAATCGAGTCCAGGAATTTTTTGAAGCTGGCGTCGGACTTGAAATCCTCCAACGGATGCCACTCACCGTCCGGCCGGCGTCCCATGCCGAGGTGCAAGTCACTAATTACGAAGTGTCGACTCACTCGGTCGCCTCCTTCACTTCGTTCGCCAAACTCACGTTCCCGTCGCCGTACAACGTGTAGTAGAGGCCGAAAGGGTTGAAGTACTGCACGGCATAGTCTCGACGGGCTGTGAAAAGGACTTCGCCGATGGGCTGTCTCTTGAGAAACTCTCTTACGAACCGTTTTCCGAAATCGTCTGCAAAGCGGGTAGGTATTTGGGCTTCTGTTCCAATAAAAGCCCAGGCCTTCAAAGAGTTGATGAAATAAATCATGAAGCTTGTGGGATCGCCAATTTCGATCTGAGACGACTCGCAGGCATTCATGAACACTACGGGAGGAAACTTGAAGCTTTCGATTTTTCCATTTCGATCCATCTCCTTAAGACTAATCGCTGTTTCCGGCGTTGCGTTCTTGCCTTCGAGGATCATCTTACTGTCCCCATAATATCTCCATCCTTGTTGCTTGAATGTTCCGTCGGCCTTTTGATGGTGACAAAAGAAATAGACTAAGTGCTGCGGCTCTTCCTTGCAGACGATGCTTTCGATTAGCTCCACCTTATTGATGTTGATTCTGAAGGGGCGCACCGGCTTTGTACCAGCCCCCGAAACCGATCTGCCAGCCACGTCCGTAAAGAAACCTATTTGTTGTGAGCCTTCGTTGTCATCTATGTACTTGTTAACCGTGACTGTAAGACCCGTGCCATTTCGATCATCCAATTGCGGCACCCAAAGAAAACGATCGCGCGGATAATCGGGAAGCATCTCCAGCCGGTAGCTGGTCAGCCAGAAGTGCTCAATCATCTCTTCCACATAGTTATCGGGCAATTCGTCGGGAACCTTTTCGTCATAGAGTAGTCCCCACGGGATGCCGCCTATCGCGCTATCGATTACCAGCCGGCAACCTTTCAAGGCCTTGAGTTTCACGCTCCATTCAACAAGATCCGAGCTCTCTCGGTGGAACAATTGTCGGTAGAGCCAGTTCCCCCATTCCGCCAGGTCCTTCCACATTTCCCTCACGAGACCGGCAGCGTCGCACTTCAGCGGGTCCGTAGCTTTGCTCTCAAGCAAATCTTCATACCGCTTCGCCCATGTGGACAATTTATCTCGTAGGCCTACCATCTCTGTTTCGAGCGCAGATGGAGTAAGCGTGGGCGATGTGTTTCGGACCGGAGGCCAGGACTTCTCGCCTCTGCCAAAGCCGACATCTAGGGGGCTATGGTCGCTGTCGCTGCTAATCCTGATCGTGATCGTGGGTGTTTGATTCTGAGGAGGCTCGGACATATTCATGCTCCCTGAGCGGCAACCTGAGCGGCTTCCTGACTCAAGCGCGCGGCAGATTCGCCAATGACTTCCAACGGCAAGACCTCTCGGTAGAGGATTTCACCCTTAACGATCAAGCGGGCTGTCAGGATGAATTTCCCTTCCTCGCGAGGGCAAAGCGTAAAGGTTTCAGGAGGAACCCCCATCCCGGCATGATAGTCAACCGTGCGGAGGACATATCCTCGCTGATCTTCGGTTTCGAGAAACGAACAAAGCACCTCGATCAAAACCTGAGTCGTCGGCGATTCTCTTAATTGAGGCGGCTCAGGAAAACGCTTGGCAATGCCACCAGCTTCTCTCGCCCAACTTTCGATCGCAAACACAAACTCGTAAACCTCACCGCTCGTGAGCACGGCGGGCAGAGAAAGCACGATTCTCTGCTTATCCTGAATCCAAAGGTTGATGTAGAGAGACTTCGGATCGGGCTCCGTCTTTGAAGTTTCCAGGCCTTGGTCTGCCGGTTCAACTGAAGGTTCCTGCGGGGAGTATGCCATCACATCATCTGCCGAAACGTCTGCCGCATGCTGCTCATCGGATGCCCAAGCAACAGCATCTTCGAGCGTTTTGTAAGTGTCTACCTGAGGTTCGGGGTCCGAACGGTAAGGTTCCGCATCGGTACCCGGCGCATCTGCCGCGATGTCCCCGAACTGAGTTTCTTGCGGCACTCTGATTCCATATCCCCTGTTTGTTCCTGCAATCCTGCGTCGAATTCGCTGCATAAACGATTCACTAGATTCGTAATTCCCAACATGAGTTCCTTGGTTGATTACTACTTGCCCCTTACCCAGTTTCAAATTGTCGCGCAGGTGCTCGAGATCGGCCGCCATGTCCTTGGCCGTCTGATAGCGGTGCCATCTGGATTTGGTCAGCGCCTTAGTAACAATTCGTTCAAGATCCTTTGGTACGCGGGTAAGCGGTCGCGGTTCGCCTTTCAATATCGAATACATTACGTTCGTTGTTGTCGTGGCATCGAAAGGAGGCTGACCTGAAACCATCTCGTAAAGTAACGCTCCCAACCCCCATATGTCTGAACGCCGATCGATCGCAAAGCCGCGCACCTGTTCTGGTGACATATAGGAGATGCTGCGAACGAGTTTGCCTTCGGCGCCAATCAGAGGCTTATAGCCACCGCGCTTGATTGATCTTCCTGTTAGTTTGGCCAATCCAAAGTCTGTTACTTTTACTCGTCCTCCGGAAAGAAGCATGATGTTTTCCGGCTTGATATCGCGATGAACAATCCTCGCTCGGTGGGTCTCTTTCAGAGCAGAGGCTACTTGAATAGCAATGTTCAGAGCTTCTCGGATATCAATTTGTCCCTTGTCGATACGCTCGCGAAGAGTCTCACCGCGAAAAAACTCGCTCACGACATAGCATGAGGATTCTGTTTTTCCGACGTCGTAAACGTCACCAATATTTGGATGATGGATTCCGCCAACGGTCTTTGCTTCGCGCTTGAAGCGCTTCATGTCTCGCCGGCCACCCAGAGCCTCCTCGTATAAGATCTTGAAGGCTACCTCCTGACCCGTTCTTGTATCTTCAGCCAAATAGACCCTGCCCAACTTCCCAGCTCCGAGTTGATCGCGAATCTTATAGTGGTCGTAGGAGCGCTCCATGACGTGTTTACCTCTCCAGCGAGCCGAAAACAAACCTAATATTCGATGGGATCGATGGAACCAAGGGCATGGCAGGCTTTCCTCAGAATAAGAAGTTTTGGGAGGCTAGCAACATAAAAAACTTGCTAGCAGGAAAGACACGAGTTGCAGGCATACGGTAGTACCATCGGTACGAGATGTCAATATCGTGCTCGTGTCCTTATGCTTGCTTTAGGGCCGCAACACAGGCGGCGGATCGCAACAAATTCGGCGGTTTGGCAGGGATCTGCAAAACAACCTATTGACCTGAAAGCCCCATTCTTGCAAGAATCAACCCCAGGCTTGGACGGGCTGGCCGTCTGAGACCACAGCTGGGACGAACCCGAATCGTCCACCTCGCCGTTGCGACATTCAACTCGTAAACTTATAGACCTGACTGATGACTCGTACTCGGGAAGAAACTAGCGGTCGAGGCGGTGATGAATCGTTTCGCTTGATCACCAAATCGTTCGAAGACCCCGCCGTCGAGGTTCGCAACGCAACGGCGCGGGCTCTCTACGATCTTGATTCGGACCGCGCTGCTTCGTTCACCCGCGCTTTGCGCGAAGCGTCGCCCGACCGACGGCGAAAAATTGGCGCGGCGGTGGCCGGCTCAGGTTTGGCGCGCGATGCGATCAATGCTCTTTCCGGCGAAAGCCGCGAGAAAACTCACGACGCGTTTTCAATTCTGTTTTTGATGGCCAAGGCCGGCGAGGTCCAACCGTTGATTCAGGCAATCAAAGAACATTCAGATTTGGAAGTCCGTCTGGCCGTGATCAAGCTGCTGGCGTTAAGCAACCAGCCCCAGAGTTTGCCCGCGCTGCGCAGCCTGGTCGTGCGCGGTTCATTGCCGCCCGACGTTCACGCCGCGGTGATGGCAGCGATTTACTCGCTCAGCAACGAGGCTCGCGAAAACGCTCCAGCGGTTGTGCAGTGAGTTAGAACAAGTCCCTGATAACACTCATTCGCTGAGTGCGTAAGCATCCTTCAGCCACTTCACCAATTCAGAATCGACGTCAGCCGGCGAAGTTAGTTTCACCTCGTGGTGGAATCTACTGGCTGAGGTCTGCTCGGATTTGTGTATGCGCGGACTTGAGATTTTACGATCGCTTTGGATGGTCAGGATGATCGCGCTCTTGCGCGTAGCTACGCCCACGAATGCAGTTCCGTTGACCAGATGGATCGACGTTTTCTTGGGTTCTTCGCCGACCGGCCCGAACTTTCGCGCGCTTTTCAATAGACGGCCGTAGATTTGCCGCACGGAGGTGTCTTTGCCTTCGAAGTGAGATTTGACACTGAACCCGTCGGTTGATTTGGTCATGACGGTTTTCTGCCTTATCGGCTCAAGAGTCTACCACGGCAATCACGCGCAGATCGTCGCGTCCCTGAGTTGTGATAGCCTAAGTATGAAGTTTTGCTAAACTGCTGTTGACATTTTCCAGCAACAGTTCTAAGCTCCGCGCGTCTCATATTTATTTGTAGTCTTGGATGCTTAACAGGCTTAGCATAACCGCTAGCAAACTGATGCGGTCTGGCCGTGAGTCAACTTAACCAACCTGTATCTAATTCAAGTTGGAGGTTCCTTTCCATGTCGACGCTTAGCGCGTGTCGGCGCCAATCGCGAGGTTCCTGGGAACCTGATAGCTGAAAAATGAACGTAACTGCATTCGCGTTGCTCTCACGTCCTGGCGATGCCGGTTCGTGTTCTTGCTCGCTGGTGCAGTTCTCTAATCAACTGGGAGGATGAGAAATGAAAGTCGCGAGATTGGTCATAGCACTCGCAGCAGCTCTGCTGGCAATCACCGTAGTCGTCCTGCCTCAAATTATTGGGGCCAAACATTACACATGGTTGGGTGCAGGCAGAGATGTGTCTGCTGCGCCAGCGGTAAACGTCAGTGCCGGCCAGAACCAACAGGGCCAGATCACAGTCGGCACCTCTGATCACAACGACACCTCAAAGCCCTTGCGCGATATGAAGCAGTTGCCCGTGGAACAAAAGGTGGAGCACGAGGCTAATGAAAACCCGAAGCTTCCCAATAACCACATCGATAGCGCTGACCCGGTCGTCCAGGGAGCTAACTCCCTGAGGGTCTTCGCGGGACTCAATATGCCCAGCCCGCTGCTCAACTTTGACGGCGTCGCCTTCCCCGGTGTTGCGTGCAACTGTGCGCCGCCCGACACCAATGGCGAGGTGGGTGCGACGCAGTATGTCCAAATAGTCAACGAAGGCTTTCAGGTTTTTAACAAGACCACGGGCGCGTCGTTGTTAGGTCCTTCAGGCATCACTACGCTCTGGAGTGGCTTTGGCGGCGTTTGCCAAACCAATGGCAGTGGCGACCCAGTCGTGCTATACGACCAAATCGCTAACCGCTGGGTCATTACTCAGTTCGCCGGCATAGGCATCCCCACGGACGAATGCATTGCCGTGTCAACCACCAGCGACGCCACGGGCAGCTATAACCGCTATGCCTTTCACCTGGGTTCCAACTTCTTCGACTATCCCCACCTGGGCGTGTGGCCCGATGCTTATTACATGAGCATGAACGTGTTCAACTCGGGGGGAACGGCCTTTCTCGGCCCGCAGCCGTTTGCATTCGATCGCGCGAAGATGCTCGCCGGCCTTCCGGCCACCTTTATCACTACCGGAATCACCGGTGGACCCACTGAGGAATCCTATCTGCCCGCCGACCTGGACGGCTCAATCCTGCCACCGGCAGGAGCTCCTGCGTCGTTTGTGGAATTTCCCGGCGGCGGCGCCTACAGGGTCTTTCATTTCCACGTCGACTTCACCACCCCGGCGAACTCGACGTTTACCCTCTTCGCCAGCCCGTTGGCGGCGGGCTTTACAGTGCTGTGCGGCGCCACCCGCGATTGCGTGCCTCAGGCCGGAACTGCCGACAGGCTGGACGCCATTGCCGACCGTTTGATGTTCCGCCTGGCATATCGCAATTTCGGCGACCACGAAGCAGTGGTGGGGAATTACACCGTGAGTTCGGGTGGCGTGGCTGGCGTGCGTTGGTTCGAGCTGCGTAACGTAACCTCCGGACCGGTGACGAAGTTTCAGGAGAGCACCTACCAACCGGACACGACCTGGCGCTGGATGGGTAGCGCGGCGATGGACCAACAGGGAAATATCGCCCTCGGCTACAGCGCTTCGAGCGCATCCATCAACCCGCAGATCCGCTACGCCGGGCGGCTCTTTACCGACCCGCTCAATATGCTGACCCAGGCTGAGGCAACGCTCTTCGTCGGCACAGGCAGCCAAACCGGCGGCCTCAATCGTTGGGGAGATTACAGCGATATGACCGTCGATCCAGTCGATGACTGCACCTTCTGGTACACACAGGAATACATCGCCGTGAACGGCAGCTTCAACTGGCGCACGCGCATCGGCTCATTCAAGTTCCCGGGCTGTGGTGGAGCGCCGACACCGACGCCAACACCAACGCCGACACCGACGCCTACGCCAACACCGACACCGACACCAACACCGACACCAACACCGAC
>DASZZL010000073.1:0-21830 GCA_035545035.1 Pyrinomonadaceae bacterium | reverse complement strand
TCTCGAACTATCCAAAACGCCGGCGCTAATCGATTTGTGCGCGGGGCGCATCACCGTCGATGCGCGAGAGAAGGATTAACCGTAAGCTATGATGCCCTATTTGATGACTCCTTGCAAGCTCTCGCGCTCTGGTCGTGCATTTGCGTCCTCATAATAGACTGTAAATTTCCTCCCTCGGGCGCTTCAAGATGGTTGTGAGATCACGCTCTTCTGTGTTGAGAGACCTGGCCGCACGAAGCATGACCTTGACGGCTTCAAGGCCGGGAAATATTGGTTCATCTTGTTTGGTGAGATGCGGTCTCAACGTGAACCGCTCTTCGCGAGCGCTTTCCGTTCCGAAGCCACGAGGCGTTCAAATCCGGGATGGAGAAAGACAACGCGCCCGGCGACGATTGTCGCAACTGCGGCGCCGGTCATCGTTCGTCCAACAAACGGAGTATTGCGACTCTTCGACTTTGAAAGCGAGACATCGAAAGTCCACTGAAACGACGGGTCGAGAATTGTGACATCAGCCCAGGCATCCGGACGCAGAGTTCCTCGCTCTTCCAAACCAACGATCCGCGCCGGGTTTGTAGCGAGAACTTCCACCAGCCGCTCGATGTCGATCACGCCTTGGTTTACCAAATCGAAAGCCAGGCCAACGGCTGTTTCCAAACCGGTGATTCCAAACGGAGCTTGATCGTATTCAAGGGCCTTTTCATCCGCGTGATGTGGCGCGTGGTCGGTGGCAATAGCGTCGATCGTGCCGTCACGCAAGCCTTCGAGGATTGCTTCGACGTGATCCGGGCTGCGCAGCGGCGGGCCCATCTTCGTGTTTGTGTCATAGTCCTGCACGGCTTCATCCGTAAGTGTCCAGTGATGCGGCGCGACTTCACAGGTTACTTGTAAGCCCTTTTCTTTCGCGCGTCGCACGGCTTCAATCGCTCCGCGCGTTGACACGTGCGCCAGGTGCACGCGCGCGCCAGTCAATTCCGCGAGGGCGCAGTCGCGCAACGCGTCCACTTCTTCAGCGGCGGCCGGCATGCCACGCAAGCCGAGCACCAGCGACCAATGACCTTCATGCATGACGCCGCCGCGAGCGAGCGATTGGTCCTCGCAGTGATCGATCACGGGCAAGTCAAAACCGCGCGCATATTCCATCGCGCGCCGCATCATCCCCGGCGATGGCACCGGACAGCCGTCGTCAGAGACAGCGACGATGCCTGCGTCTTTCATCTCGCCCATTTCGGCCAGCTCAGCGCCCTCGGAATTCTTTGTGATTGCGCCGACTGGAAAGACATTGGCCAGACGTGCGCGCTCGGCTTGCTCGATGATGAACCGCGTCACGGCGGCGTTGTCATTAATCGGATCCGTGTTGGGCATCGCGCAGACGCTGGCAAAGCCACCGGCAACCGCAGCCGCCGCTCCGCTGGCAATAGTTTCCTTGTATTCGTGGCCGGGCTCGCGCAGATGCGCATGCATGTCTATGAAGCCGGGCGCGACAATCAGTCCGGTCGCATCGATAACTTCGCAGCCTTCGGGCACGGCGTCGCTGTGACCCAGCAGCCCCACCACGCGGCCGTCTTCGATGAAGACACTCTTGCCGGTATTAATTCCCTGCGAAGGATCGATGACGTAGCCGTTAGCGATTAGTAAGCGCATCTCTGGAGTTTTCAGTTATCAGTTTTCACTCGCCTACCCTTGCGAGGACCATTGCCATTCTTCGGCGCGCCGCCGGCGAGCAGATACAGCACCGCCATGCGCACGGCGACGCCATTAGTCACCTGCTCCAGAATCAGCGAACGTCCTCCGTCGGCGATCTCAGAAGCAATCTCGATCCCGCGATTCATCGGGCCGGGATGCATCGCGATCGCGTCGGGCGCGGCCAGACTCAGATGGCGCAGATGCAAACCGTAATGCACGGCGTATTCGCGCATGGAAGGGAAGAAAGCCTCCGTCTGTCGCTCGCGCTGAACACGCAAAATCATCACCACGTCGGCGTCAGCTAGCGCGTCTTCGATCTTTCGTTCGACGCGCACGCCCTGCTCGATCAAGTCGGCGAACTCAGGCGGCACCAACGTGCCTGGGCCGGCAACGCTTACGCTAGCGCCCAGCTTTGACAGCAAGTAAATGTTCGAGCGCGCCACGCGCGAGTGCAGCACGTCGCCGATGAGCGCGACCTTCAAGCCGCTAATACGGCCTTTGTGCTCGCGAATCGTGAGCGCGTCGAGCAAGGCCTGTGTCGGATGTTCATGCGCGCCGTCGCCGGCGTTCACAATCGCCGCACTGCAAGAGCGCGCGAGATGATGCGGCGCTCCCGCTGAAGAGTGGCGAATGACGATGCAGTCGGGCGCCATCGCTTCGAGGTTCCGCGCCGTATCCAGGAGCGTCTCGCCCTTCGACACACTGGAAGTCGAAACGCTGATGTTGACTGCATCGGCTGACAAACGCTTGGCGGCGATCTCGAACGACGTGCGCGTGCGGGTCGAGGGCTCGAAGAAAAGATTGATGACGGTACGCCCGCGCAAGGCCGGCACTTTCTTAATCTCGCGCTTTGAAATATCGCGGAAAGTCTCGGCAGTGTCGAGCAAATGCGTAATTTGCTCGACCGTCAGCTCGCGAATTCCGAGGAGATGTTTCAATCTGAAGTTGGCACTCAAGGTAGTTTCCGAGCAAAACAAAAGCGGCCTTCCGGGCCGCTTTATACTGCCGCTTCCGCTGCTGGTCGCTCTACGATAACGACCCCTTCGTCTTCGTCAAAGTCAGTCAGCATGACTTTGATTATCTCACTCTTCTTTGTCGGCACCAGCTTGCCGATGTAGTCCGCCTGAATCGGCAACTCCCGATGTTCGTTGCCGCGATCGATCAGCACGGCCAGCTGCACGCGTCTTGGTCTTCCGAAATCGATCAGTTGGTCGATCGCGGCGCGCACCGTGCGACCCGTGTAAAGCACGTCATCGATCAGCACGATGTTGCGGCCTTCGATATCGCCGGGCAGCTCAGTGCCGCTGACGACGGGTTTCGCGCCCACCGTCGATAAATCGTCGCGATATAAAGTTATGTCGAGAATGCCTACCGGCGGGCGTTTGCCTTCGAGATCGGCTATTTTGTCGGCGATGCGTTGGGCCAGAGGGACGCCGCGGCGGCGAATGCCCACGAGAACAAGGTCGTCAGAGCCGTGGTTTTCTTCGACAATCTCAGATGCCAGCCGCGCCAGCGCGCGATTGATGCGCGCGCTGTCCATGATCCGAGCCTTTTCAGTGAATTCCACCGGCGCGAAATAGTAACAAGAACGGGCGCGACTGACAAGTGTTGACGAGAGTGACGAGTGACAAGTGACTAGTGACGAGATAAACTTTGCGCGTTCGTGGCCATCGCTTGTCACTCGTCACTTGTCACTTGTCACTTGTCACTTTACTCTGCAATCGTGCGTCCGATACTCTTTCGTTTGCCGCCAGAGACGGTGCACGAACTGGCGTTACATTCACTTACGCTTTTTCTGGGCTCGCGGACAGCCAGGAAATTTATTGCCGGGCGTACCACGCCCTCGCCTTTCGGCAAGCTCGAACGTTTTGGTTTGACGTTCGCGAATCCCGTGGGACTCGCGGCAGGTTTTGACAAGAATGGAACAGCAGTGCAGGCGCTGGCAGCGCTGGGTTTCGGCTTTATCGAAGTTGGTTCGGTCACGAGCGAGCCGCAACCCGGTAATCCGCGGCCGCGTCTGTTTCGTTTGCCACGCGATCGCGCGCTGATCAATCGTGCTGGGTTCAATAACTGCGGGGCAATGCAACTGGCAGAAAATATCAAGCGGCATCGCCCAGACTGCGTACTTGGTGTGAACATCGGCAAGTCACGAGGAGCAGCTATTGAGGACGCGACCTCCGATTATCTCGCGAGCTTCGACGCTGTTTACAACGTCGCCGATTATGTCGCGGTGAATGTCAGCTCGCCGAACACGCCGAATCTGCGCGAGCTGCAACGGCCGGAGATGCTGGCTGATTTGCTCAAGCGCCTCCAACAACGCAACGAAGAACTCGCTCAGCGTTCTTCACTTGCAGGTGTAAAACCCCTGCTTTTGAAAATCGCGCCGGACTTGACTGAAGCCGAGATTGAATCGATCGTCGAGGTCGCTGGGGGTAACAACATTGCTGGTATCATCGCTACGAATACGACCGTCGTCCGCGACGGCTTGCAAACGCCGCGCGCCAGAGTTGACGCTTGCGGCGAAGGCGGATTAAGCGGCGCGCCTTTGCGGCAACGCTCGAATGAAGTCATCGCGCTGATTTATCGCCTGACGCACGGCAGGTTGCCAATCATCGGCGTGGGCGGAGTGTTCACGGCTGAAGATGCCTGGGAGAAGATTTGCGCGGGCGCAAGTTTGATTCAGCTTTATACTGGATTCATTTACGAAGGCCCGAACGTGGCGCGACGAATTAACGAAGGACTAGCAGCAATCTTGAAGGGCGAGGCCTTCGGCTCGCTTGACGAGGCGGTCGGGTGTCGCGTGAAGGAACTTTGGAAACCGCAAGAGAGAAAGTTATCGTCGCCCTCGATGTAGACTCGGCGGATCGAGCGCTCGATCTATTCGACGCGTTGCGTGACGTTGTCGGAATGTTCAAGATCGGGTCGCAGCTCTTCACCGCGGCCGGACCGGACATCGCGCGGCAGATCGTGGCAAGAGGCGGCCGCGTGTTTCTCGATTTGAAATTCCACGACATTCCGAATACGGTCGCCGCAGCCGCAGCCGCAGCCACGCGCCTCGGTGTATCGATCTTCAACGTGCACGCATCCGGCGGCGCTGAGATGATGAAGCGCGCGGCCGCAGCTGTTTCTGAAACTGCTGAGCGCGAGGGTTTGCCAAGACCAAAAGTGATCGCGGTGACGTTGCTGACAAGTCTCGACGACGAGACGCTGAAACAAATCGGGATTAGCGGCGATGCGAAATCAGCCGTGACTGCCCTGGCGCGCGCCGCGGCGAATTGCGAACTTGATGGCGTAGTCGCCTCGCCTCACGAAATTCAAATCATTCGTTACGCAGTTCCAAATCCAGACTTCCTAATCGTCACACCCGGCATTCGGCCTCAAAGCGTCGCGACAGACGACCAGCGCCGCGTCATGACCGCCGCCGAAGCGATTCGTGCCGGAGCTGATTATCTGGTCGCAGGCAGGCCAATTCTGAATGCGGACGATCCCGTTGCAGCGGCGAACTGGATCGTCGCAGAGATCTTCGGCGCGCTGTGAACTGATCAAACCAACGCTCCTTGATCTGCGGAACAAACCAACGGCCAAAGCGTTCTCTTGGAATGAGTCGTTGCGCCGCGCGGCGACTTACCATTATCATTCGAAGGTGCACGGTAAGCTGAGGTTCTCACTAAAAATCGCGCAATTGACGGCCCTGCTGGTTTCGCTGACCTGCACGCTCAACGCCCAACAGAAGAGCGAAGCGACCCAGTCTCCCTTCAACGCGGCGGCGTACCGGGTGGGCGAACGCTTGACCTACAACGTGTCTTTTTCGCAGTTTGTCAGCGCCGCTCACGTTGAGCTCTATGTCGCCGGCCGCGGAACTTTTTTCAATCGCGAAGGCATTCAACTGCGCGCGCACGCCGAGACCACGGGCGTCGTGAACGTCGCGCTGTTTGCCATCAACAACGACTACGCGACCTACGTAGATCCCGCGACGGGCTTGCCGTTTCGCGCTCAGCAGGTCGTGCGCGAAGCGGGCCGCACTTCCGATAGCGCGAGCGATTACAACCAGCCCGCCGGCATTGCGGCGCTTCCCGCGCAAGTGGGGACAGGGGTTTTCCCCGGAACGTACGATCTGCTCTCCGCACTCTACCGCGTTCGCGCCCTGCCTTTGGTTGACGGCGCTTCCTATTTCATCACCGTCCACAACGCAGGCGATGAGTACCAGGCCGAAGTAAGAGTGGCTGGCCATCAAGTCATCAAGACCGGCGTCGGCTCGTTCAGCACGGTCATCACGCGTCTCAATGTGAAGGGCCGACGTGACGACAACATTCGGATTTATTTCAGCGATGACGAGCGCCACGTGCCGGTGCTCGTTACGGCGAAACCGCAAGCCGGCGAAATTCGCGCCGAACTGGTAGGCTCGGAACTCGTTGTCCCGGCAAAGCCGGCGGCCAGCGAATCCAAGACGTCGCCGACGCCGACGACGCGCGTGCCCGATCCGAGAATTCCCGTTACGCCGCAAGGGCCAGCCGGGAGTAATCCATCTTCATCATCTTCGGCTGAGGTAGGCGGCCCTCTCCCTCCAGATTTTCCATTCAAGGTTGGCGAGCAGCTCAATTATCAGGTCTACCTTGCTAATGGCGCTGCACCTGTTGGCACGATCTCGTTCGCGGTGCGCGCGCGCGGCCGGTACTTTAACCTCAACGGTTTGTTATTCTCAGCCTCCGCGCAAACCTCAGGCGCCGGAGCGCGAGTTTTCTTCGTCAACGATCAGGTCAATTCGTACGTGGACCCTACGACGCTGCTTCCTTTTCGCACTGAGTTGAACATGTCCGAGGGCAAGCATCGCACGAATCGGAGTTACAACCTCGACCAGAATCGCGGGTCGGCCGTGGCGGATAACCGCGAACGCATCGACATTCCCGTCGGCACGCACGATTTGATTTCGCTGGTCTATGCGATTCGGACGTTTGATCTAACGCCGCCAAAACGAAACGCCATCTCGATAATGGCAACTGCGCGACCACGCACGTTGTTCATCACTTCGCTGCGACGCGAAACGATCGAAGTGAGCGGCCAAAAGGTCTCCGCGATTCAGTTGTCGCTTACCACAGACGATCCGCAAACCGACAGGTTGCAGATACGAATGTGGGTCGGCGACGACAAGCGGCATTTGCCTTTGCGCTTCACGGCCGTGACTGAACTGGGCCCCGTGCGCGCCGACCTGGTAATCGTTCCCGCAACGCCGCAGTAAGGTATCCATCATGGACTCGCAGAACCCCAATCAGCGAAGAACGAGAAGAGGCTTCCTGAATCCACGCCTGGTCACAAAGATTTCCTTCTGGACAACGAGCGCGTGCATCCTGGTAGCGGTGGTCGCCTGCCTGCTCGCAATTTGGAACTTCGCGGGGACTGACGTCCTTTGGCGCACTGTGGCAACCTGCGCAGTGATTGGCGCGGGTATGATCGCTTTCTACATAATTAACTCCATCTTCGATCGGCCCTCGGGAATAGAGTGAGGCAGAAACCCGACCCTGAGGGAGGGTGCTCATCGGCGCAGGGAGCAATAACAATGCACCCTCCCTCATGGTCGGGTTTCTGCCGACTTCCACTTCGAAATTGACAATCATTTTCAATTTGAGGCATAATCGCCTTGCCGGTCCGCGGTCGCGCCGGGCTGGAAGATAGCCGGAAGCGATCAGTTCGGAATCGAGGTTTTTGAAGTTTTGAGGGAATCTTTCCAGTGCTTCAGTCATTCATCATCATTCTGCGCGAAGGTTTCGAGTCCTTTCTGCTGGTCGCGGTGATTCTCTCTTACCTCCGCAAGTCGCGACAGCGCCAACTGGCGCCGGCGGTCTATTGGGCGATCGGCGTGGCGTTGGCAATCAGCGGCGGGCTCGGTTACCTGCTCTTCAAAATGCAAACCGGGAGCCAGGATGTCATCGAGCACTACCTTGGTTCGCGGCTTGGCCCTTCCCTCACCTGGTTTCTTGCGAACGAATCGTTGCGCGAAGCCGTTCTGGGCGTCGTGGCGATCGTGATGGTTCTGTCGCTGGTGATTTACATGTGGCGCACGGGACCGATGCTGAAAGAGAAAATGGAAGAGCGGCTCGGCGAAGTTTCCGTTAGACGCTCTGGCTGGACGGCCTTCGCCGGAGTGTTCCTTTTCACCGTGCTGACGATCAGTCGCGAAGGAATGGAGACCGCGCTGCTGCTTCTACAGGTGCGCAGTCCACGCCTGATCTGGGGAGCGCTGTTGGGACTCGCTGCGGCCGTCAGCATGGCCTGGGCCTGGGCACAGTTCGGCCACTTAATTAATGTGAAGCGATTCTTTCAGGTGACGGGAATCTTCCTGCTGCTTTTCATGGCCCAGGTCGCCATCTTTACATTTCACGAATTCGCCGAAGCCGGCCTGCTGCCAAACAGCGAAGCGCTGCACACTGCTACCGAAAAATTCTCGGCGGGTGGATTGTATGGCAAGTGGTTTTCAGTCGTGATGGTAGGAGCATGCGCCGCGTGGTTGCTGGGAGCGTGGGCAGTCGATCGGTTAAAGGCGCCGCCGTCGAATGCATTTCCAAACTTGAAAGAGAGTCACTAGACCCAGGCAGAGTTTCAAGAGTAGCGGTCATTACTGAAAAGGGCTTGCATGATTCATGCAAGCCCTTTACGGTTTTCAGGACATCAGCGCGAATTAATGGTCGTGCTTATCGCCTTTGTCGTCCTTATCCTTCTTGTCGTCTTTGTCCTTTTTATCCTTATCGTCGTTGTCCTTCTTGTCGTTGTCCTTGTCCTTCTGGTCTTCGACGAAATCAATGCATTGGCCCTGATTCTTGAAGGGCTTGCCGGATGTCGTAGTCCGTGTCTGCCAACCACCGTTCTTGCAGTCATCCTTTGATGTCGGCGGACGTGAAGAAAGCAATGACAGGTTGTCGAACAAGTAGCCGTTGCCAAGGTGCGAAAGGTGCGCATCTCCCGCCGTCCTGAAGAGCAGCGAGTCAACCGTGCGGCTCACATCGTTTACTGGAGTTGTCTCTACCACGCCGCCCCCCGATTCGGCACACCAGCGGAAGTAATCCTCCCAGGTGGTTCCGGTGTGAACCAGATTGCCGTCGATGTAGATCTTCACCACGTCGTTGCGAGCTCCATTTACGAAGTCGATGACGAACTTGATCTTGTGGGGGACCGACCGGCTCAGACCCGTGGCAATCGGCGTCTGGATGAAATCGTCCTCGGCACCACAGCCAGCCGCAGGGACCACCAGGGAGCCAAACGGCGCTGCGTCCTGATAGTCGGCGAAAATGACGTCTATTCCGGCAGCGCCATCTTCCAATCGGACGTAACTCATACGAGCTCCATCGCCTCGATCCGGCGAGATGGAGAGAAGCATGCCCGCCTGCTGAGCCAGCATTGTGGATGTCACGTCAAACTGCGCTTCGAAGTGCGATTGCCGTACGCCGCCCGAAAAAGGACTGCTCTGGGCGTTAGTCTCGCCGGCTTCATTGACCAGCGACTTGGAGAATGTCTGATCGCCGAAGCAGCCGCTCGTCACGGCGTCCGAGATTCTCAGGCTCTGAGAGCCAAAGGTAGGCGGCGGCGCGAACAGCACATTATTGACGATCTGGTGATCGTAAGCTGCGCAGCCCCCCAATCCGGCGCTGCCCAAGCTGCTCCAGCCGTCCTGCCCGTTGGGTGACCCAGGATGATAAGTGGGCGCTTCAAAGGTAATCGCATTGCTGTCGGCAAGTCCTCGGGTCGAGAGGGTTACAAAAACAGTGCCCAGAGCCACGACGGCCAAGGCCAATATTAAGACTCTCTGCTTTTTCATGAAGGTCATCTCCTTTAAATCAAATATGTGAGGTCGAACGCGTTCGACCCTTTACTGGCGAGCAAAACCTCAACGCCAGGAAGGTTCAGAGTAAAATTTTCGCGGGTGTCTTCGGGAAGCGGTAAGCGGGCAAGAGAAAACGACTTGGGGGCTTTCAGCTTCAAACACCACACGCACCGTCGAGTGTCCGCACCCAACCGGCGGTGGACATTACATTTACGTGAGCTTGTACAAGAGCGTGCGTACTGTATACAGCCAGGCTGACTCTGTCAACGCAGCAGCGGTGACGCGACTGGACAAAAGCGATTCCCCGCCGCGCTACGATATTCTTAATCCACTCACAACCGCGGGAAAATTCCGAATCACTCGGCCGCATAAATCCTGGCGAGCTCGCGTTTGAGAAGTTTGCCGGTCGGACCCTTGGGAATTTCAGCGACGATGCGAATTGACTTGGGGCACTTGTAATCCGCCACTCGTTCGGTGCAATAACTGATCAATTCCTCTTCGCCTATCTTCATTCCGTCTTTCAGCACCACAAATGCGGCGACCTCTTCGCCGTAAAGTGGATCGGGGACGCCGATTGTCGCGGCGGCGGCGACGGCGGGATGCTGATAGAGCACTTCGTCGATTTCGCGCGGATAAATATTCTCGCCGCCACGGATGATCATGTCACTCTTTCGATCGACGATGTAGAAGTAACCTTCTTTGTCGCGATAGCCGACGTCGCCGGTGTGAAACCAACCATTGCGAAAAGCGATCGCTGTCGCTTCGGGACTTTTGAAATACCCTTTGAGAATATTCTCGCCGCGCAAAACAATTTCGCCCAGCTCACCGTCCGCAACCTCCCTGTCGTTATCGTCGAAAATTTTCATTTCATTTCCGATCGGCAGACCGCACGAGCCGGGACGGCGCCGTTCGTCGGGCGGATTAAACGTCGAGCGACAGGTTGATTCAGAAAGTCCATAGCCCTCAACCACCGGGCAGTTGAAAGTCTCTTCGAACTTCTTGATTACTTCGGCGGGCACTGGCGCCGACCCGCACATCGCGAAGCGAAGCTGATCGGTTTTCAAACCCTCAGGCACACGGTCAGGATAAGTATTCAGGAGAATTGAAAGCATCGTCGCCACTGATCCGAAAGACGTTACTTGATAGTCTGAGACGATCTTCCAGAACTGAGAGGCAGAAAACTTCGGACTGATCACAGTCGAGCCTCCGGCATACAGCGCCGACATCGTCGTCACCGAGACTGCGTTCATATGAAACAGCGGCATGATTGTGAGCAGCCGATCGTTTTCGGTGAAATGCAGCCACTGACTAATCTGGCGCGCGTTGGCGATCACGTTGCCATGCGTCAGCAGACAGCCTTTCGGTTTTCCAGTGGTGCCGGAAGTGTAGATGATGATCGCGTCATCGTCTTTTCCAATCTCCAAAGCAGGAAGTGCGCCGTCCCCGAATTCGCGCGTCACCCCCGCTTCATCGTCGAAGGTGATCACCGATTTAAGGTGCGGAAGTTCACCGCGAATATTCTCGATGAGCGGTTGGAACTCGGAGTGGACCAGAATCGCTTTCGCCTCGGAGTTGTTTATGACGAATTCGATCTCATGCTCTTTCAAAAGCGAATTCACCGGTCCGGCCAGCGCGCCCAGTTTCCAGCACGCGAAGTAGGCGATGATGTATTCAGCGCTGTTCGGCATCAGCAAGCTAACGACGTCGCCCTTCGTGATACCGTGCGACGCGAGCATCGAGGCCGCGCGATTCACTGCGCGATCGAAATTTGCGTAGGTAAACCGCTGCCCGTCAGTTTCGGAGAAGAGAAATACTTTGTCGTGGGCCGCTCGTGCGCGCTCTTCCAGAAGTTCCCGGATATTCCCGGGCGCGTAGGTTGGTTCTCCTGAAGGGCCGCTGTCAATCATGCCGCGTCCGATGATATATTAGGCCCCGTTCCAGTCACTAATTCCGGTTTCCCCTGTCTTAGTTTCTATGGATACTTATCGCAACTTCATCGCCGGCAAATGGACTGAATCCAGATCGTCGAAGACCGTCAACAACGTCAATCCCGCCAACACCGACGACATCATTGGCACGGTACGACAAGCCACGCGTGAAGAAGCGCGCGCCGCAGTCGAAGCCGCCGCCGAAGCATTTCGTAGCTGGCGCGCAACGCCGGCACCCGCGCGTGGCAAAATAGTCGCTAAGGCCGCGCGCTTGATGGAAGAAGCGAAAGAAGACCTGGCGCAAATTCTCACGCGCGAAGAGGGTAAAACGCTTGGTGAGTCGCGCGGCGAGGTACAGCGTTCGATCAACGTCGCGGAATTCTGCGCCGGTGAATCACGCCGCATGAACGGCGAGACGATCCTTTCCGAGCTGCCATCGAACTTTGTCTATACGATCAAGCAGCCGCTCGGCGTCGTCGCTTGCGTGACGCCGTGGAATTTTCCGGTGGCGATTCCGACATGGAAAATTGCGCCGGCGCTGGTTGCCGGAAACACCGTCGTATTCAAGCCCGCCACGTTAACGCCGGCTACCGCCGTGCGCATCGTTGAAATCTTCGAACAGGCCGGCGTACCGCCGGGCGTTTTGAATCTTATTCTCGGATCAGGTTCGGATGCCGGCGACGAAATCATCAATCATCCGGCCGTGAAAGCCATTTCATTCACCGGATCGAACCCAGTCGGCATTCGTTTGTATGAACAAGTCTCGCGACGCGGCGCAAAGTGTCAGTGCGAAATGGGCGGCAAGAATCCCGTCGTGATTTTGGAAGATGCCGATATGGATCTCACCGTTGAATCGACGGCGCAAGGCGCGTTTGGATCTTCGGGGCAGCGTTGCACGGCGACCAGTCGCGCTATCGTCGTCAATCAAGTCGCCGACGAATTCGTCGAGCGGATCGCGAAGCGCGCGCAATCAATGCGCATAGGCCACGGCAAGGATCCACAAACCGAAATGGGACCGAGCGTCGATGAGAATCAGTTCAAGACCGTGCTGGACTATCTCAACATCGGACGTGAAGATGGAGCGACGCTCGTGTGTGGCGGTGAACGAGCGACCGGCAACGGGCTCGACAGAGGCTACTTTGTGCGCCCAACCGTTTTCGATCACGTCACGCCCGACATGCGCATCGCGCGCGAGGAAATTTTTGGGCCAGTGCTTGGGGTCATCCGTGTCAAGGATTTCGAAGAAGCGATGCAAGTCGCCAACGATACTGAGTATGGATTGTCGTCGGCGATCTTCACGAACGATGCCGCGCGCATCTTTCGTTTCGTGGACGAGATCGAAACCGGCATGACGCACATCAATTCGCCCACGACCGGCGGCGAAGCGCACATTCCTTTCGGCGGCATCAAAGGCACGGGCATAGGCGATCGTGAACAGGGTTCAACCGCGCTCGATTTTTATACTGAGCTGAAAGTCGTTTACGTTGACTACACGGGGCGTAAGCGCGAGGGGAATTTGTACTAAAGAAGGAGGACCTCAGTGCGAACACTGAAATACACGTTCTGGCAGGATGGTGAATTCTTCCTGGGCTACCTGAACGACTATCCCGACTATCATACGCAAGCGTATTCCAAAGACGAGCTAGTGGAGAATCTCAAAGACTTACTGACCGACATCGAATCAGGCGAAGTCCCGTTTATCAGAAAAGTCGAAGAGATGGCGATTGCGTCATGAAGAGGCGCGAACTGATAAAGACGTTGGAGGAGATGGGTTGTGTGCTGGTGCGGCATGGTGGGAAACACGACTGGTACTTGAACCCGCAAACCAAACAAACTCAACCGGTTCCCCGTCACAACGAAATCAACGAGAATCTCGCGCGGTCAATCCTAAGAAAGCTCAAGAGCGAAGGAAAATAAAATGAGTTCACCGGAAGTTCAGACTAACAGTCAATCCGAAACCGTCCGCAAACACAAAGAATTTCTGTTCCCCGCCGTGGCTACGTATTACCAGGAGCCTCTGGCTTTGGTGCGCGGCGAAGGCGTTCACGTTTGGGATGATCAAGGCGACAAGTATCTCGATTGCTTCGGCGGCGTGCTGACGGTCAGCGTGGGCCACGCGAACCCGAAGGTCAACGAAGCGATCATCAATCAAGTCAAAACGATCTCGCACACTTCGACGCTTTACTGCAACAAACCGCAATCCGATCTGGCGGAGAAACTCCATCAGATTACTCCCGGCAAGTTAAAGAAATCTTTCTTCACCAACAGCGGCACCGAAGCCGACGACACTGCGATTCATGCAGCCAAGCTGGCGACTGGCCGGCACGAGATCGTCGTGCTGCGCCACAGTTACAGCGGACGTTCAGCTACTTCGCTTTCGGCGATGGGTCATTCGACATGGCGGCCTTTGCCGGCGCAAATCGCGGGGATCGTGCACGCGCCCGCGCCGTATTGTTATCGCTGCCCGTTCAAGCTCACCTATCCGGAATGCGGGCTCGCGTGCGCGAACGACATCGAAGAATTGATCATGACGAGCACGACCGGCGAGATCGCCGCGTTCATGGCTGAACCAATCCTCGGCGTGGGCGGATTCATCGTGCCGCCGCCGGGATATTTCGAACGCGCCGTCGAGATCGCGCGCAAACACGGCGGCCTGTTCATCGCCGATGAAGTCCAAACTGCCTGGGGACGCACCGGCGAAAAATGGTTCGGCATTGAAAACTGGAACGTCGAGCCCGACATCATCACCTCGGCGAAGGGCCTCGGCAACGGCGTGCCGATCGGAATCACGGTCGCGACGCCGGAAGTTGCCGACAAGTTTCCGGGGCTGACCTTCTCGACCTTCGGCGGCAATCCAGTTTCATGCGCTGCCGCGTTGGCGGTTATCAAAGTGATCGAAGACGACGACTTGAAAAAGAACTCGGCAGTCGTCGGTGGTTACTTTCGCCAACGTCTGGAAGAACTGAAGGACAAGTATCCGGTGATCGGCGACGTGCGCGGCATGGGATTGATGCAGGCCGTTGAACTCGTCAAGGATCGCGAAACGAAAGAACCCGACCCGCAATTGGTCCTGAAAGTCTTCGAAGAAACCAAGAAGCGTCGGGTGCTGGTTGGCAAAGGCGGGCTGTACGGCAACGTGATTCGCACCGGCATGATGCTCAACTCGACTAAGGATCACGTCAATGAGTTGATCGAAGCGCTGGATGGGAGTTTTGCCACGCTGTGATTGCAGCATAGGACGACCTAAGAGATGAACGTGTGGAAAGCGATTCTTGTCGGGCAGTTGGTGGTTAATTTACCCGCAGTTGGCATTATGATCGCTGCTCTGTTCCTTGGTTCTATCGTGGTTCCATGGGTGCTGTCTTTGATTATCGGTTCATTACTCGCCTGGCTCTGGTGGTCATATACAGTTCCGCGCTGGCGAGACTGGGCGCACCATCGAGGAGTCAATTCCGATCAACTCCAGAAGTTCGCCTTCCGTACTGGTTTGACCTGGCCAAAAGGGTCGCTGTTCGAGAGAACTGAGTTTCGTCGCAGGAAATAAATTGTCCGATCATAGCGAACGAAACCCGTCGCTTCCGCTTTACGTAAGATCACTTTTGAAAGTCCAATTCCTAAACTCGGCAAACACTGAAAGAGGGTTTTTACTATGAGAAGTTTCGCACAACGCAGTTCACGATTGTTCGGGTGCGTCGCCGCCGGGCTTGTTCTGGTCGCCCTGCTCGCCGTTAATGCCGTTTCAGTATCAGCACAGACGAATGGCCAGCCGCCGCTAATCGACCGGGAATTGTTCTTTGGCGATCCGGAAATCTCCGGCGCGCAGATCTCGCCCGACGGCAAGTTCATCGCTTTCATCAAGCCGCTCAAGGGCACGCGCAACGTCTGGGTCAAACGCACTGAAGCGTCATTTGATTCCGCAAAGCCAATCACTGCCGACACGACGCGGCCGATTCCGTCGTACTTTTGGAGCCGCGACGGCAAGTATATTCTCTTCGTGCAGGACAAGGCCGGCGATGAGAACTATCTCGTCTATGCAGTAAACCCTGCCGACGCGCCGGCTGCCGGTTCGGAAGTTCCCGCCGCGCGCAATTTGACGGATCTTAAAGGCGTCCGCGCAGGGATTGTCAGCGTCCCACGTAGTGAACCGGACTTGCTCTACGTGGCCCTTAACGATCGCGACAAAGCCTGGCACGATCTCTACAAAGTCAGAATCTCGACCGGCGAGCGCACGCTGATCCGCCAGAATAACGATCACATTACAAGTTGGGTCTTCGATCTAAAAGATCAATTGCGCATGGCAACGCGCGTCGCAGACAATGGCGACACGGAAGTTCTGCGCGTCGATGACAAGGGCTTTACGAAAGTTTATTCGTGCAACGTCTTCGAGAACTGCGGACCGGTGCGTTATCACAAAGATGGCCAGCGCGTTTACTTTGTGACGAACAAAGGCGCTGATCTCGATTTGGTAAAGCTCGAGCTCTTCAATCCGACCACCGGAAAAGAAGAATTCATCGAAGCGGATCCGCTCAATCGCGTCGATCTGGCCAACGCGTCATTTTCAGAAGTGAGCGATGAGCTGATCGCCACGGCTTACCAAGATGAACGCATTCGGATTTATTTTAAAGATAAGTCTTTCGAAGCTGATTACAAACTGGTGCAAAAGCAGCTACCCGGCAAAGAGATTGATTTTGTTTCTAACACCAGGGATGAGCGCCTGTGGTTGGTCAGCGCTCACAGCGACACCGAACCCGGCGAACGATACCTGTTCGATCGGCAGACTAAGAAGCTGACTCTGCAGTATCGCAGTCGCGAGAAACTCAACCGCGATTATCTGGCGCCGATGAAAGCCATTCGTTATAAGTCGTCCGACGGGATGGAAATTCCCGCTTACCTCACGCTGCCGAAAGGCGTCGCGCCAAAAACTCTTCCCGTGGTTGTGTTTCCTCACGGCGGTCCATGGGCGCGCGATTCGTGGAGCTATAACGGCTTCGCTCAATTCTGGGCCAATCGTGGCTACGTGGTTTTGCAACCGAACTTTCGCGGCTCTACCAGCTATGGCAAAAGGTTCATCGACGCCGGCAACAAACAGTGGGGCGACAAGATGCAGGACGACATCACCTGGGGCGTCAAGTATCTGGTGGCGCAAGGCATCGCCGATCCGAAACGCGTCGGCATCATGGGTGGCTCGTACGGCGGTTACGCGACGCTCGCGGGCGTTACGTTCACTCCCGATCTGTACGCGGCCGCAGTTGATTACGTTGGACCGTCAAACTTGATCACGCTGCTGGAAACCATTCCACCATATTGGGAAGCCGGCCGGCAGCTTTTCTATCAGCGCATGGGCGATCCAACGACACCCGAAGGCAAGGCGCAATTAAGTCGCCAATCGCCGCTGAACTCAGCGACTAAGATCAAGACGCCGCTGCTGGTCGTGCAGGGAGCAAACGATCCGCGCGTCAACAAACGCGAAGCGGATCAGATCGTGATCGCGCTGCGCGACCGGAGCTTTCCTGTCGAATACATTGTCGCGCCCGACGAAGGCCATGGCTTCGCGCGGCCAGTCAATAACATGGCGATGTTTTCCCAGGCCGAGAAGTTTTTTGCGAAGTATCTCGGTGGTCGCTATCAGGAAGGCGCGACGCCGGAAGTAGCGCAGCGCCTGAAAGAGATCTCCGTTGATGTAAAGACAGTGACAATGCCAAAGAAAGTTGATGCGACGGCCGGTGCCCCGAAGCCTGCCGTCGATCTCAGCGCCGCAAAATTTAGCTATAAAGCCTCAATCGTCGCCGGCCCACAGACCATCCCGCTGACCACCACCACTGAAATTAAGGAGGACGGCGGCTCGTGGGTAGCCACCGGAATCGCCGATACTCCGTTTGGCAAGATTATTGACGTGGCCATAATTGAGAAGGGCACCCTGATTCTGAAGCATCGGTCGATCACTCAGAATCCCGTGGTGATAGAACTTGATTTCAAAGGCAACAAGGTCACGGGAACGATGACGACAAGTGGTCAGGCGAAGCCGATTGACGTAGATCTCGGCGGGATTGCATTCGCTGACGGCGGCGGAGCATTCGACGTGCTGGCGAGGCTGCCTTTGACGGCAAATTACAGCACGACCTTCCGCAACTTTGATGTTCAAAAGCAGAAAGTACAGATCAAGAACCTGAAGGTACTCTCGACGGAAAGCGTCACCGTTCCTGCCGGCACCTTTGATGCGTATAAGGTTGAGGTAGTGGACGCCGATAACGAAGCGGACAAGCAAACCATCTGGATCGCGAAAGACTCGCATAAGGTGGTGAAGATCGTCGCCACGCTGCCGAGTCTTGGTGGAGCGGTGCTGACGTCGGAGATGGTTCCTTAAGACGCTTTCTTAATGTGGGGGCTCAGCCCTCTGATGTGCGGAAAGGCTCCGCCTTTCCGTCGAGCACTCAACTTGATTCCGCTGCTCTGCCGAATGATGTGCGGAAAGGCTCTGCCTTTCCGGTCACGGCTCTCAATTTGATCCTGCGGCTCTGCCGCCTGATGTGCGGAAAGGCTCCGCCTTTCCGTTAGGCCCTCAACTGGGTTCCGAGGCTATGCCTCATGCATACGATTTCTAGAGACACTCCCGCTCTCTATCTCACCGCGGTCGCCAAGGACCGCCTGCCAGTATTTCGCACGGATGCAATCAAGGTCATTACCTGCAAGGCTCTGGATGAAGCTCGAAGGTCCGGCGGGTTTGCCATCTACGCTTACGTCATCATGCCTGATCATTTGCATGCGATAACCGATTCAGCAATCAAGCCTTCGAAGGTGCTTCAGTACATCAACGGAATCATCAGCCGCCGAGTGATTGACCATCTGAAAGAGCACGGCCATAATGCCTCACTCCGGAAGCTTCGACGTGAATCGGGCGCGCGCGGAAATATGTACTCGCTCTGGGAACACCACAACAACGCGCTACCGATCTTCAGTGAAGGCATGTTCATGGAGAAGGTTAATTACATTCATCAGAATCCAGTGAGAGCTGAATTGGTTGAGCGTGCCGAGGACTTTCGCTGGTCGAGTGTTCGTTGTTGGAAGCGCTGCCCGCTTGAGGATGAACCTTTGATGGTTGATATTGATAGCATCGCTTGGCGGAAAGCGTAACCTCTGGAGGCTTTGCCTCCCGATGTGCGGAAAGGCTCTGCCTTTCCGATCTCGGAGTTAAGATTGTCTTCGCAGCGGCGAGGCTGAGCCTCGCCGCTGCGTGAAAAGAAATTGCCAGCCTGCCCGGAAAGCCGAAGGCTTTCCGCACATCAGGCGGCAAGCCGCAAAGAGATTAAAATGGCTAGAAAAGAAAAGTATTACCAAGTCGGCATCTGCCCTCACTGCCCAGACCATGTGCGCCAAGAGTTTGTTGATGGGATAAACGAATACTCCTACGAAATCCTTGATCAGGGAAAGCGCTATGTGTATGGAGATGTTCATAGCCTTTCGTTTTTTCGGTGCGATGGATGTCACTCGATAGTAGGTTATCGAACGTACTATGCCGATGCTGTAGATATTGACGAAGCAGAGAAGTTGGAGAAGACGCGGATTTTCCAGCAAGATGATTCAGAGAGCGAGTCCTCTTTCAAGGATTACTCTTCTCTTATTTATTCAACTCACCAACAAGCTGCCGGACCGCCACTATCAAATTACGCTTCAGAACCGGTTCGAGAGGAGTATGAGCAAGCCTTAAAGGTCAAACAAGACCCGAAGTCTTTTGCAATGCGGATTCGTCGCGCTCTCGAAGCAATATGTCTTGATAAAGATGCGCGGGAAGAAGATCTGAAGAAAAACCTCAAAAAATTATTAGAGGGGAATGAATTCCGATCTATCGTTGCGCAGATTGCGGAAGAATTAGTGCTCATCGGAAATGCGGGAGCCCATATAAAACCACGAAAACCGCGAAACGTCGAACAGGTCCAAGTAATTGATGATTTTTTCCGTCTAGTAGTTAATTATGTCTACGAGGCTCCCGCTAAACTGAAAACCTATCGTGAACTGCTGACTCCAGAACTACCCGAAATAGAGTCGGAAGAGACTATCAATTGAAACCAAATCTGTTTCTACTGAAAACGCCATGAAAACTCTGATCCGTAACGGCCATATCATCACCGCAACTGACGATTACAAAGCCGACATTCTGATCGAAGACGAAGTCGTTTCCGTCATTGGCGCCAAACTCGACATGGAAGCCGACGTGATCATCGACGCCGGTGGAAAACTCGTTATTCCCGGCGGCATCGATCCGCACACTCACATGGAGCTGCCGTTTGGCGGCACCACGGCGTCGGACGACTTTCGCACCGGCACGATTGCCGCAGCGCATGGCGGGACCACCACGATTATCGATTTCGCCGTCCAGTACAAAGGCCAGTCACTGATCGAAGGCATCGACAACTGGCACCAGAAAGCTGAAGGCAAATGCGCGATTGATTACGGCTTTCACCTGATCACGACCGAACTCGAAGATCGCCAGATCGAAGAGATGTACACGGTGATGGACGAAGGCGTGACCAGCTTCAAAATGTTCATGGCTTATCCTGGCGTTTTTCTTGTCGACGACGCGACGATTTTTCGCGCGATGTCGGCGGCGGGCCAGCGCGGCGGCTTGATTTGCATGCACGCCGAGAACGGAATCGTCATTAACGAGATCATCAAACACGCACTGGCCAAAGGTCACACGGCGCCCAAGTATCACGCGCTGACGCGCCCGACTGTCGCCGAAGCCGAAGGAGTACATCGCGCGATCGCGATCGCTGAGATGGCTGAGTCGCCGGTTTACATCGTCCATCTCTCGTGTGCTGACGCGCTGAATCAGGTGCGCCAGGCGCGCGATCGTGGCATTCCAGTTTTTGCGGAAACCTGCCCGCAGTATCTTTTCCTTTCGATCGATGACTATGGTGAGGATTTTGACGGCGCGAAGTACGTGATGACGCCGCCGCTGCGCGAGAAAGCTAACCAAGCGGAGCTGTGGAAAGGTCTGAAGATGGATGATCTGCAAGTCATCTCGACTGACCACTGTCCCTTCTGCATGAAAGAACAGAAGGAGCTGGGCCGCGATGACTTTACCAAGATTCCCAACGGCGCGCCCGGCGTCGAGCATCGCGTCTCGCTGATCTACACCGGCGTAGTCGAGAATCGCATCTCGCTAAATCGTTTTGTCGAACTTACTTCAACCGCGGCGGCGAAAATGTTTGGCCTCTTTCCGAAGAAAGGAACGATCGCCATCGGATCGGACGCCGACATCGTCATCTTCGATGCCAATAAAGAACAGACTCTCAGCGTGACTACTCATCACATGAATGTCGACTACAGCGCCTACGAAGGCCGGACAATCAAAGGCGCTGTGGACACGGTTCTGTCGCGCGGCAACGTGGTGATTGAGAACGGCGAGTTCAAAGGTAAGTCAGGCAACGGACGCTTCCTAAAACGCGGCGAGTGCGTGGCGATCTAGACTCCTGTACTTATCAGCTCTCCCGAACTTTTCTTCTCCGGCTTCCGATTGATTTCAGCACGATGAACCAGGACTCTAACCAAACACCCCACCGGTCACGAAGGAAATGCGTTCACTGCGGATTAGTCAACACCGGCTCCGACGAACTATGCCGACGCTGCGGAACGCCGCTGGCCGACGAGGAGCGAGTGGAATCTGGGCCAGCAGAACCAGTAGCAGGTGCGGACGTAAAGAAACGAGGTCTTCTCAAGCGGGTAATGTGGATCCTGAGCGCTACCTCAATCATCCTGGTAATTTGGTACGCTTCGCTTCTGTTTAGTTCGGATGAACTTCAACCCGACCAGCGCGAAAAAGTCCAGAATGCAATCGCGATCCTGCAGCAGCAAGGCTTCAATCGTGAAGCTTTCATCTTCAAACGTCTAACGGTTTTCCGCGGCACGGACAACTGGTGGAATAAGTACATTGGTCATCGCGACGCTTACGCCGCCACTAACTTTCCGTTCGAGGTCGTAACGCTCTACCCGGAATTTTTCGACCTTCCGGTTGACGATAAAGAGCGCGCCGCGGTACTGCTGCACGAGTCTTGTCACTTGATGGGCGATGGCGAGGACGCGGCGCTTCAGTCAACCTGGCGCAACAAGCGACGACTGGGCTGGACAGCCGACAAGTACCGTCAGACAAGAGTCTGGGACGCGACTGAGAAACTCACCAGAGCGAGATTTCCATACCTGTTCCAGTGCGGAGCCGACGGACAGTCCGATTGCTTCTGATTCCGCGAAGTTCAGAGTTCAACCCTCAGGTTGCTATTCAGGACGAGCAAGTCAGGACGAGCAAGCTAAACCTTGAACTCCGAAACGCGTGGAGACTCTTGCCGAACGCCTCCGTTATCTTTTCAATATCTGCCTGTGGAGATTTGCCAAAGAACCCCGGGGAAGTAGAC
>DASZZL010000072.1:0-23118 GCA_035545035.1 Pyrinomonadaceae bacterium | reverse complement strand
AGAAGTGCGCGGCTTTGCCGCCTGATGTGCGGTAAGGCTTTGCCTTACCGTTCTGCTTTGGATCCTAACTAGGGGCTGCGCCCTTAACTGGGGCGTAGCCCCTATTCTCTACACCTCCTCCGGAAGGTCGCAGACCTTCCGCACATCAGGCGGCAGAGCCGCACTTCGCCCGGCCGATCTTGTTCCCATCTTCCAAATTCCTTCGAAGCAGTGTTAATAATCTACTGCCGAGGAGCGTTTTATGAGCGGAGAAGATTTTCAGGAGGAAGCTGTGCTGGCCGCTGTAAAACCGCTGAAAGCCGCAGAATTGATGGGGTCGGAAACCAAAGACGTGGTTCCGGCTGGGCGCGATTCGATGTCCAGCAGCGCGGTTGAGAATCAGAGCACTCTGGAAATTCTTTTCCGGCAGCATTCGGATCGCGTGTTTCGCACGGCGCATCGCGTTACGGGCAGCGCCGCGGATGCGGAAGACGTTTTGCAGACAGTGTTTCTGCGACTAGCGCGGGGGACAGAGTCGCCGGGCGGTCTCGAGAATCCCGAAGGATACTTCGCGCGCGCCGCAATCAATGCTTCGCTCGATCTGCTGCGCAGTCGCAAGCGATCGAGAGCGGTTGCGTTCGATGACGTGGAGACAGGCGCAGCGGTTGCCGCGCTCGCTTCACCGAAAAATCCCGAGTCGCGACACGAAGATCGCGAACTGAGAAATCTGATTCGCGCGGCGGTATCGCGGCTGGGACTAAACGCGGCGCAGATGTTTACGCTGCGCTACTTTGAAGGGTACGACAACGGCGAGATTGCGCGAATCATGAGTACCTCGGCGCTGGTCGTCGGCGTGACGCTGCATCGCGCGCGGGCAAGATTGCGGAAAGAGATTGGGAGTTATTTGCGAGGAAAGGACTAATCCGCAGATTACACAGATTACACAGAACGGTTCACGCAAAGGCGCAAAGACGGAAGACGGTCCGCAGATTACACAGATTACGCAGAACGGTTCACGCAAAGGCGCGAAGATGGAAAGCAGAGGCGCTGAGGACGCCGAGAAAGCGCAGAGTAAAAAAACAACTTGGAATCATCTTGGAGAAGTCATGAAAAACAAAGAACTGGACAACATCCTGGATAAAGTCGCCGCCGGAATTCGCAATGAACAAGTCGATGCGGCGGTGGCAAACGACGCGACGGAGCGGGTGTGGGCGCAGCTATCGGTGGAAGCTGACGCCCGCAAGCTGCGGGCGCACCGCCCGCCCGACCACCCCAGCGCGGCTGCCGCGCCGAGGGCCCCGGTTGATGCGAGCGCTCCCGCGAATACGATCGAAGGGTGCGCGGACTTTCAGTCGCTCATCCCGGCATATCTTGGCGGGAAGTTATCGGAAGCTCGCTCGCTTCTGCTGGTCGATCACACGCACGAATGCATTCCCTGTCGGAGGGCTTTGAAGCAGGCGCGCGAATCTCGCGTGGCTGCGCCAACACCTGCGCGTAAGCAAGCTCGAAAGACTTTCAACTACAGTTTGAGCCCGGTGGTTGTGCGTTGGGGGATCGCTGCCATGCTGGTGATTGGTCTGGGACTGATCGCGCTGCCATTGATTCAACGTTATCTGCCGTTGGGGTCGTTTGAAGCGACGGTAGAGGCTGCGGACGGTTCGGTTTACTCGGTCGCTGATTCACAAACGCGCGCGATCAGTGCGGGCGAGAAGCTTAGCCGCAACCAGGTGATCCGCACGGCGAAGGACGCGCATGCAGTCGTGCGTTTGGGCGACGGCTCGACGATCGAAATGAAGGATCGTTCCGAATTCTCGATCGATCAGACTCTGCGTGGCACCACGATTCATCTCGATCGCGGCAGCGTGATTGTCGAAGCGGCGAAACAAAAGAATCATTTATTCGTGGACACCGGCGATTCGCTGGTTTCGGTGACGGGCACAACGTTCTCGGCCAACGCCGGCACGAAAGGCTCGCGCGTCAGCGTCATCGAAGGGGAAGTTCGTCTGGATCGCGCAGGCCAACAGCGTGTGCTGCGCGCCGGCGAGCAGGCGACGACCAGTGCGTCGATCGAAACAATTCCGATCAAAGACGAAGTTAGCTGGAGCCGGAATGCCGCGCGTTACGCACAGACGCTGGAGAGTTTGGCAGCGCTGCAAACTGAACTTAATTCCGTTGCGAAGCCCGGCGTGCGCCACTCGACGCGTCTGCTCGACATGATGCCTGAGAATACGGCGCTCTACGCGGCGCTTCCAAATCTCGGCGCGACGATTGCGGAATCGCATCGCATCATGCAGGAACGCATCCAACAGAACCCGGCGCTGCGCGAGTGGTTCCAGAATAGCCGCGGGCCGAAAGGTCCGGCGGTCGATCAGGCGATTTCGGTAATCAAAGAGTTTGGTGAGCAGCTTGGCGACGAAATCGCCGTCAGCGCTGGCATGGACGATCAGGGGAATCCTGTCGGGCCAATCGTGCTGGCTGAACTGAAAAACCCGGCCGGCTTCCACGCATTCTTCGATTCTGAGATTCAAAAAATGGCGGGCGGAGGCAAGGGGCCGCAGGTTCAATGGGTTGACGATCCGCGAACCGCGCAGCCTTCGGCTAACTCAAGCAGCACGGCGACAAAGGATAAAGAACTCTACGTTTGGATCAACGGCGACGTTTTGGTCGCCTCTCCGAAACTCGATCAGTTGCAATCGCTGGCGAGGAACGGTCAGTCAGCGAGCGGCTTTTCATCGACCCCTTTCTATGCGCGCGTCGCAGACGTCTATCGTGAAGGCGCCGGCCTGGTGGTCGCGGCTGATCTGGAAAAGATCATCTCGCATACCAGAGGTCTGCGCAGAATCGCTGTCGGCGACCAGCACGAACAAGCGCTGAATCAACTTGGCGTCTTCAATCTGAAGTCGTTTGTACTGGATCAGAAAGACACCGACGGCAAGACGCACACGCGCGCAGTGCTTTCATTCAATCAGGCTGATCACGGGATCACAACCTGGCTGGCGCCGCCGGCACCGATGGGATCGCTCGAATACATTTCGCCCGATGCAAATCTGGTGGCCGGCTTTGTGGTAAAGAATCCGACAGCGTTGGTGGACGATCTGTTGGGAGCGCTCGACACAGTTTGCCCGGATTTGAAAAAGCATCTGAATCAGTTGCAGACCGATCACGGGCTCGACCTGCGCAAAGATTTCGCCGCGCCGCTAGGTGGCGAGTACGCGTTCGCGATTGACGGACCGATTCTGCCGACGCCTTCGTGGAAACTGATTTTCGAAGTCAACGACCCGGCGCATTTGCAGCAGACGTTCGAGCGCGTCGTCGAAGAAATCAACAAGCAGGTTGCGACGAAGGAAGGGGGGAAGGGACTTGCGTTGGAGCATTCCGATTCCGGCGGCCTCACCTTCTACACTCTAAGGTCGAAGGATTTCGGCATGGAAGTGAACTACACGTTCAACAAAGGCTACATGATCGTCGGACCGTCGCGCGCGCTGATCGAGCAGGCGCTGCAGTATCACGATACCGGCACGACTTTGAATCGCTCGGCCAAATTCACTGCCGGTTTGCCGGCAGACGGCAACGCGAATTTCTCGGCGCTGGTCTATCACAATCTCGCACCGTTGGTGCAGCCGTTCGCGAATCAAATCGGAAACTCGACCAAGTCACTGCCGGATGAACAGCGAAAAACGATCACGGCGATGGCCGCGAACATGCAGCCGACGCTCGCTTACGCCTACGCGTACGGCGATCGGATCGAGTTCGCGTCGAACACCGAAGGCGGGCCGTTCGGCCTGAGCCCGGCGACGCTGTTGGGAATGCCGAACGCGTTTGAGCTGGAGCACATTTTGGGTCAGGGAATGCGGAAGAAGTAAAAAAGAGCTTTCTCCCTCTCCCTTTGGGAGAGGGTCGGGGAGAGGGCGCGCAGCGTAGAGGCGGAGCGCGCCAAATTGATTAACTATTGTGGGTGGTGCGTCGTAGAACCCTCTCCCCAGCCCTCTCCCAAAGGGAGAGGGAGTTCAGCGCGACTTTGATCCATTTTGCGAAACGGAGGTCCCAATGAAACCCAATCAGTCAATCACAGCAATCCATCCAAAAGCGCCAGCCGATCGAAGATTGCTGTTCCACGGTCTGACTCTCATTGCCCTCGGGCTCTCGGTTTTATTTCTGAACTCGTGGGACAGTCTTTTCGTAAGAGCATCAGTCGGTTTATTCTGGGGAGCGTTCTTTTTGATTTCGAATTGGTCCGGTCTGGTTCAAGCGCTAAGAAGTCTCAATCACTCAAATGGATTACGCCGCCGCAGCACCGAATGATCCTCAGTCCAACGGTAGCAAACCCGGTGTCATCACCCTCGATAATCTGTCGGTAAGGTTCGGCGGCAGACCGATTCTACAAGACTTGCGCGGTGAGTTGCGCGGGCGAGCCATCGGTTTGCTCGGGCCCAACGGCGCAGGCAAGACGACGCTAATCCACACGCTGCTTGGCTTTCATCCGCCATCGTCAGGCACGGCGCGCATTTTTGATCGCGACATTCGCGGCGATGCCAACCAAATCAAATCACTGATCGGTTACATGCCTGAGCGCGATTCCTTTATCGCCAAAATGTCCTGCGTGCATTTCGTGCGATTCATGGCAGAGCTTTCCGGTCTGCCGCCGGTCGCCGCGCTCGAACGCGCGCACGAAGCGCTCTTCTTTGTCGGCCTGGGCGAGGCGCGCTACCGCAATGTCGATACGTTTTCGCTGGGGATGAAACAACTTGCGAAGCTGGCGCAGGCGATCGTGCATGGGCCGAAGCTGATCTTTCTGGACGAACCAACCAATGGACTGGATCCGCCCGCGCGACAGCGCATGATCAAAATGATTCGCGAGATTCGCGACAGCGGACAGGCGCACATCGTGCTCTCGTCGCATCTGTTGCGCGACGTCGAAGAATGTTGCGAGGAGATTCTGATTCTGAAAGAAGGCCGGCTGGTTGTTTACTGCAACCTCGAAGAAGAGCGGAAAGCGAACAAGAAGTTTTTGATGCTCGAAACGCGCGGCGATCAGAAGACATTCGCGGCGTCGCTGAGCACGCTAGGCTGCGAATACGCAGTCACGGGCGAGCACCGTTTGAAAGTGATCCTGCAAGAGGGAACTGAGATACGCGATCTGTACCGACTCGCGTCCGCGGCGCAGACGCAAATTCGGCGGCTGACTTTCAAGCGCGATTCTCTCGAAGACATCTTTTTGAAGGCGATGGAGAACGGTCATGGCGGTTCTTGAACGCACTTACAAACAATATGAAGGGCGACTGTCTCCGGAATGGAGCCGGTTCCTGATCATTCCGCGACACGCGTACGTGGACGTCTTTCGCTCGAAACTATTCACGGCTTTTTTTGCGCTTTCGTTCATCTATCCACTGCTCTGTTCGATTCTCATTTATCTGCATCACAACGCGAACATACTGGGAATCAAGGGACTGAATGTGCAGCAGCTTCTTCCAATCGATGCGTCCTTCTTTAAATTCTATGTGGCTTTTCAGGGAATCACCGGTTTCTTTCTGGTGATGCTGGTGGGACCGCAACAGGTCGCGCGCGATCTCACGAACAACGGTTTGCCGCTTTATCTTTGCCGGCCCTTCAGCCGCAGTGAGTACGTCGTCGGCAAGATGTCGATCGTCATCATTCTAGTTTCCGCGATCACCTGGGCGCCGGGCTTGCTGCTGTTTCTGTTTCAGGGTTACCTGGAAGGCTGGTCGTGGTTCGTGGAAAACATCTGGATGGCGAGTGCGATCTTTCTCGGCAGCCTGGTCTGGATTTTGTTGCTGGCTTTGATGTCACAGGCGATTTCGGCCTGGGTGAAGTGGCGAGTCGCGGCGCGCGCTGCGTTACTGGGGGTGTTCTTCATCCCGACCGCGTTTGCTGAAATCGTCAATCAGTTTTTCCAGACGCGTTGGGGGCACATCATCGACTTGCGCGCGCTGATCGCTAACGTGTGGGACGGATTGTTCGGCCTTTTTGTCCGCCAAACCGGACATATTGAGGAGTATCGCAACGGCAGAATTATCCGCGAAGTTATCATGAATGAGCCGCCGCTGTGGGCGTCGTGGTTCGCGCTGTTTTTGATCTGCGCCTTTTGCCTGTGGTTGTTGTCGCGCAAAGTAAAAGCTTATGAAGTTGTGAAGTGATTATTCTCCCTCTCCCTTTTGGGAGAGGGACGGGGTGAGGGCGTAGTAGCGAGCGGCCGTCGTAGGTCCCTCTCCCCAGCCCTCTCCCAGAGGGAGAGGGAGCTAATTGAGTCTTTTTTCTATGGACGAATCTTCCGAAACAACGATCGTCTTCGACAACGTCTCGAAGTTTTACGGCGAGATACTCGGCGTGAATCGCGTCAGGCTCGCGATCCCGCCGGGCATTACCAGTCTGGTCGGGCCGAACGGCGCTGGTAAAACTACGTTGATGAATTTGATGACAGGACTGTTGCGGCCCACGCGCGGCAGCGTCACTGTGCTCGGCATTCCCACTGATCGGCCCGAAGAATTATTTCGCAAAGTCGGCTACTGCTCGCAATTCGATTCGTTTCCGCGCGGACTCACCGGCCGCGAGTTCATCAAATCATTTCTCCTTGTTTCCGGAATTGCGAAGAATGACGCTGACAGTTGGACTGAGAAAGCTTTGGATCGCATCAGCTTGCTCGACGCTGCGGATCGGCGCATCGGCGCGTACAGCAAAGGCATGCGCCAACGTCTGCGTCTGGCGCAATCGATTGCGCACCAGCCGTCAGTGCTGATTCTGGACGAACCTTTGAACGGACTCGATCCCATGGTGCGCGCGGAAACGATCGCCTTATTCAGGAAGCTGGCGGCGAAAGGCCTGCATCTGATCATTTCGAGTCACATCCTGCACGAAGTTGACATGATGTCGGATCGCGTCGTGTTGCTGAATAACGGCTACGTAGTCGCCGAGGGCGGGATTCACGGCGTGCGCGACGAGATGGAAACACATCCGATGCAGATTCTGATTCGCTGCGACCGTCCGGCGGTGCTGGCGTCGCGCATGTTTGCCGAGGATGACGTGGTCGAAGCGCGTCTGCACGAAGATCGTGGCGGCCTGTTCGTGAAGACGCGCGAGCCCGATCGGTTCTATCTGTTGCTCAACGAAATCGTGGCGCAAGGCGAAATCAATGTCGAATCAATCGCGCCAATCGATGACGATCTCAGCGCGGTGTATCAGTATCTGATTGGTTCGGACGGAGGCACTGCATGAGTTCATCAGTGGACATCGCTCGAGTGAAGGGCAGGAAGCCATCGTTGCCCTGGTCGCTCTGGCTGCGGCAGATTCGCGCGATTTTCAGATTGGAGATTCGGAAGAATTTCTTTGGCAAGCGCTCAGTCCTGATTTATCTCTTGGCGCTCTTGCCGATCTTTTTGTTGGGGAGCCTCGCCCTGGTCGCGCCGGCCACGGAAAACTTCACCAATCTGTCGCGAATCTTTGCCTGGATTTACGGGGGGCTGATTCTTCGTACGGTTGTTTTCTTTGGCTGCGCATGGATATTCATGAATCTGTTTCGCGGCGAACTGGTTGACCGAAGCTTGCACTACTATTTTCTCTCGTCAGTGCGACGCGAAGTTCTGGTCGTCGGAAAATACTTGTCCGGCCTGGTGACCTCGGTGATCCTTTTTGTCGCGACCACCGTCGTTTCGATGCTGTTGCTTTACTTCCCCCACTTTTCCGGAGAGAGCACGCGGTTCTTTTTTGATGGCGCCGGAATCAGCCAGCTCTTGACCTACGCCGGGATCACCATTCTGGCCTGCATCGGATACGGCGCGTTTTTTCTGGTGGTTGGACTGTTCTTTCGCAACCCAATAATCCCCGCACTGGTCTTGTATGGCTGGGAGGCAATCAACTTTCTGCTGCCGCCGCTGCTGAAAAAGATCAGCGTCATTCATTACTTGAATTCGCTCACGCCCGTGCCCGCGCCGGAGGCAAGCCCGTTCGGAGTGATGGTTGAGCCGACTCCGGCCTGGATCTCAGTTCCCGGATTGCTGATCCTGACGGTCCTCGTTTTGATTGCCGCCGGCACGCGGATCCGCCACATGGAAATAAAGTACGGCAGCGATTGATAGTCGCTGCCGTACGCTTTCTCACAAGACCGCTGTGCGACAGGCCTAAGTTCGTCGAACTACGGTCCGAATCTTAGCCGATACTCGGCTGAGGTGACGAAACCTTCCACCATCCCGCGCGAGTCGCCGCCCTGGTTCAGGACATCGATCCAGTTCAGATACAAAGCATCGGGGTCGCGCCGCAGGTAGCCAAAATACTCCATCACCGCGAACGACTGATCGAAGTACTTAGCGGACACTTCGCCGCTCTCGACGCTTTGTCGCAGCACCTGCGCGCGCGATGCTGTGTTGTTGTCTAATGAGTCGATCAGCTCTTGCTGGTTGGCTAACGTCACGCCGGCCGTCTGACACAGAGCGTTCACATAATCCGAGTTGCCTAAGCCACTGTACCTCGTGATGAACGCTGGCCGCGCCATGAAGTCGCTGACGAAGCGAGCCTTCGCCGCCTGCAACTGATTCGCGTTCAGAAAACCGCTCACTCGCGCCAGGTCCGGCACGAACTCCGCATAGTCAGGCTTGCGTCCAAAGCCCACGGAGTAGAAGCGATAAGTGAAGTAGCCGCGCTGCTGAAACTCCGGCGATCTGAAGAAGGCCTCCGAGACGTGCACCCGATCGCATTGCGTCGTATCGCCGCTACAGTTGTTGATGGTGCTCACCCAGCCATCGAACCCCGGCGGATCGGGTTCGCGCCCGAGAAAGTCGATGTACTGCTGGCGCACAAAGAAGTTCGTGTCGTCGATCGGATCCGCGCCATTCGTGTTGTCATTGTCTATGTGGTCACGCTCGCCGCTGATTGTGAAGCCAGGGTCGTGCCGGAGGCGCCGGTGAGGTTGATGGTGAAAGTCTCGTTCCCTTCGGCGTACGAGTCGTCGACAATCGCGACGGAGAACGACTTGGAAGTCTCGCCGGCACCGAACTGCACGGTACCGATCGTGTTTTCGTAGTCGCAACGCGGCGAAGCCATGCCGTTGACCATGTTGCAATTCTGCAAGCCCGCGCCATCATTCGTCGCAAAGCTGACCGAGGCCGCGCCGGTCGTATCGCCTGAGCGAGTCAAGGTGATGTCCACTCGCGGACTGCCTTCGCTCACACTGTAGCTTGCAGAACTGAATTGCACTGCGTTCGGACGCGCTGTCGACGCGATAACATACGCCGGGCTAGCCCCATCAGAGGGGCAGATTGACCCGCTTGTCTACGAGGAGCTGCACCGGCTGGCACACCGGCATATGAGACTGGAACGCCCGAACCACACGCTACAAACTTCGGCGCTGGTCAACGAGGCCTACGTGCGGCTTGTTGACCAACGAAATCTGCATTGGAAGAATCGCGCGCATTTTTTCTCGATCGCTTCAAGGTTAATGCGTCGCATCCTTGTCGATCTTGCGCGTGCCCACCACCGTGCCAAGCGCGGCGGTGGAGCGCTCCAGGTATCGCTGGACGAAGCTGCGATAGTATCGAGGGAGCGAGCCGCGGAATTAGTCGCACTCGATGAAGCGTTGACGAGGCTGGCCGCGATTGACCAGCGGAAAAGCCAGGTCGTTGAACTGCGCTTCTTTGGCGGCATGAGCGTAGAAGAGGCGGCCGAGGCGCTAGGCGTGTCACCAATTACAATTAAGCGCGATTGGAGCACAGCCAAAGCCTGGCTCTATCGCGCGATCGCAAATGGAGTGGCAATTGGAGAGTGATGAGCAAGAAGTGATAAGTGATGAGTAAAGGACCTTCCCGCGACCGGTCACTCATCACTCATTACTCATCACTGTTTTTATGAAGCCTGAACGGGGTACCGGTCGATTGCGACATGGGTGCGCAGTTTTGTTCCTGCAAGTCGAGTAATCTGGTATTCTCAGGCCCAGACACTCCTTGTTTGAGGTAGTCCCAAGATGATTTCTGATCGATCTGCTGTTGCTCCTGGTTCTCATCTGACGCGACTCATCAGCCTCTTAACGGCGCTGGCTTTATTCGCTGCGCCGCTCTCCGCGCAACAGCGGCGCGCCCCGGCGCCCGCCAAACCCACGCCAACTTTCGATAATTTGTTGGCCGCCGACAGTTACGAAGTCTACGGCGAAGTGCGCAACGTGGGTCAACTGCTGAGTACCGGTGGCGCGGGCGAGATTGTCGATCCGATTACCAAACTCGCCGAGCCGCCGAAAGAATTCCAAGCGATCATCAAGTTTCTGAAGTCAAACTCCGAAGCCCTGGCAACTTCGCGTTTGCTGTTTGCAACCTCGCCCGCTCGGCCTGAGATTCCTGCAACCTTCGTCGCCATCGAGTTTTCTTCGCCCGAGGAAGCGGACAAGTTCGCCCCCAAGCTGGAGAAATTCTTGCCGGCGATTCTTCCGCCCGTGCCGGACGCGACTCCCTCGCCGACCGTGACCGAAGTGAAGCCGACCGATCCCGCACAGGCAAAGCCGTCCGTACTCGCACCGCCAGCCGCGAAGCAAATTGAGAACGAAGCAAAGGCGACGCCGACTGCCACGCTAGTCGCAACGCCGACTGCGACCGTAAGCGCAACGCCGCAGCCACCGGCCGAGCACTTGCCTTTCGTGATCACACACGCCGGCAATCTGGTTTGCATCAGCGACAAGCCTTTCAAATTCGAGAAGCTGCATCCCGCCGGCAGCAAGCCGCTCGCCGAAGATCAAAACTTCCGCGTCGCGCACGATCGGTTCCCATCTGAGTCGGTCTTCCTTTTTTTCAATGTAGCGCTTGAGGCGCGAGCCAAACCGCAACCTTCGCCGAAACAACAGATCACCGAAGAAGAAGCTGAGCGAATCCGACAGGAAGAAGCAGAGCTAATTCGAAAGGGCGAGGAGGAAGAAGCAAGAGTAGAAATGGCGCGCAACGCATCCGCCGAGCCGACACCGCCCCCGCCACAGATCAACGAAGGGAGAGCAACGTTGCGCGGGACGCTCAGTGTCCGCGAGCCGTCGCCCACGCCGACACCGACCAAAGAGCAGCAGGCACAGAGGGCCGCGTCCTCGCGGATTTTGCCGATGATTGATCTGCTGGGGCGGGGCGAGCCGCAGTGGCCTGAAGCGGTTGGCGTTGCGCTGACTTTCGACAACAATGAATACGTCATTCGCGCGATTCTGGTCGAGTCACAGAATGCCAGGCGGCTGCCGCTGCCGTTCGTGCCGCAACTGATTTCCGGACCTGCATACACGCCGAATGCCCCGTCGGTGCTGCCGGACGACACGGAAGTATTCGTCAGCGCTTCGATCGATTTTTTGCAGACGCACGAAGGAATGCGAAAGCAGGCTGATATTGCCTTGAAGACCGTGCCACGACAGATCACTACCAATGATAAGGGCGAACTACTCGATCCGTTCGCCGCCTTTGAGAAAAAGGCCGGCTTCAAAATCAAGGAAGACTTACTTCCGGTTTTGGGAAACGAAATGGCGATGGCCGGCTCTTTGAAATTATTGCAAGGCGCCGGAATATTCGGCATGCCGGCCCCGCCTTCGCGATCAGCGAAGCCTTCGCCCGAGACCGCTGACGAGAAGCAGAAGGCCGCCGAGAACTTTCCGATCCTTTTGATTGCGATAAAAGATCGCGATGCCGCGCGCCCACTCATGCCGCGTGTCTTTGACGGCCTGGGCCTCGGCGAAGCGAACCTGATCGCGCAAACAGAAAAGCGCGAAGACACGGAACTGGTCAACTATGGCGGCGTTTTCGCTTACGCTTTTGTCGGCAATTTCCTGGTCATTTCTGAAGCCGCGGCCGTGCGCCGCGTGATCGAGGCTAACGTCAATCATCAAACGCTGTCTTCTAACAGCGCGTTTCGGAATTTCCGGCGCTGGCAACCGCGACAAATCCTGGGCGAAGTTTACGTGTCGCCGGCGTTGATGGAGGGATATCAGGACGAGATTCGCAAACAGTCGGCCACGATGGATGAGAAGATGCGCGATTTCCTGATGCAACTGAGCCCGACCGCCAACGCGATCAGTTACGCGCTCACGAACGAAGGATTCGGCGAGGTGCACGAACTGCACCTGCCCAAGAACCTGATCATCGCGATGGTTGCCGGGACGACGGCGGCGATGTCGGCAATGAAGGCGGGCTCACCCGAAATGAACGAAGCGATCGCCGAAAGCCTCTTGCGCATGATCTCCAGCGCCGAAGCAAGCTATCAGGCGACCGCGGGAAACGGCAGCTACGGCTCGCTGGATAAGCTGGTCGAAGCGAAGTTGGTGCAGAAGGAAATGTTCGACAAGTACGGCTACAACATTCAGCTCAGCGCCTCTGGAAATCAGTTCGAAGCCACGGCAACTCCGATTGAGTACGGCAAGACCGGCAAGCGATCCTTCTTCGTGGACCAGAGCGGCGTAATCCGCGGCGACGATCACGGCGGCGGACCGGCAACCGCTCTGGACAAACCCGTGCAGGGCCCTTGATCTCCCATGCTCTCTACAAGTGGAAGTCAGTACCACCTGCGTAAGCGGGTGGGTCAATCGGTCTACTAGCTCGTTGAGTGTTTGATCCACCCGCTGACGCAGGTGGTACTGACTTCTTCTCCGTGTTCATCCGAGGCTAAACTCGCCCCAGAATCGAATCAACTATTTCGCTGGCCTCGCCGCGCGCGCCTTTCAAAACCTGCGCTGACTCCAAAGCTTTCGGCAAAGCGTCAAGTGCCATGCGAGGTTGGGTGCGCGCCGAGACGGTGTTCGCCAAAAGCTCCAGAACACCCTGGCCGCGAGAGAGTTCGCGCGGTCTGAAACGCGCTCCCTTCTTAAAGCTCGTCGATAGCACTAAACTGATCCGCAGAGGCTTTGTGCCAATTGTGGCGCCGATTTCTTCCGCCGACACCTTCTTTGTTTCCGATGAATTCGGAGACCGCATGCCGAGCGGCCGCGGATAAGGATGGACGCGTCCGCGCGCGTCGAGCACCGCGTACTCATCCGAATAATAAGTTGCCCCGGCGCGCACGAGTTGATGCACCAGCGTGGTCTTTCCGCTGTGACTCAAGCCCGGGATAACAATCGCGCGACCATTCCAGCCAACGACACCGGCGTGAACGAATACCCGGCTCGGCGCGTGCTCAGCCACCGTCAATTGCACGTGAGATTCAAAAGCGTCGAGCACTTCGTTGAAGTTGCGCGAACGCGCGAAACGAAGGAGGTTCCAGTAAGCCAGATTGAGCCGGCGCACTTTCGAATCTTTCTTGGCGCCGCCTCCAATCAAGGAGTACAAGTGATCGACTACCGACGCAGGCGAAGGTTTCCACGCGGGAGGCAGGCGCTCAAGCACGTCCGGCAAAATGGCGGCGTCATTCACGCGCACGCCGACCCGCACGCCGTAAGAAATGAATGTCATTCCGGGCGCCCAGACCAGGCGGTCAAGTTTGTCCATTCAAGTTGATGGTCGACGGTATCTTGGGGTTCGTGACATATCCGTTTCAGCCACAGAGACACCGAGAAACAGAGAACGAAAAGAGTCTTAAAGTCATCAATTCGGTTTAGTCGCCTCTGTGCCTCCGTGTCTCTGTGGCGAACTTGGGCTCTGACAGATTTTCGATCGGCACCGGCTCCACTGCTTCAGCCAGCTCAAATCCGAACACGCGCGAGTAGAAATATAGTTCACCGTCCAGCGCGCGCTTGATGTTCTCGGCTCGCCGAAAACCGTGTTGCTCACCTTCGAATAGCACGTACGCGACCGGCACACCTTTCTTGCGCAGCGCTTCCACCATCGTTTCCGCCTGGTTCGGCGGTACCACTTTGTCTTCCAGTCCCTGAAAGAAAATGACCGGACACGACAAGTTGTCGGTGAAATTGATCGGCGAGCGTTCGAAGTAAAGATCGCGCCGCTGCGGATAAGGCCCAATCAAATTATCCAGGTAGCGCGACTCGAACTTGTGCGTCTCTTTGACCAGCGCCTCGGCATCGCTGACACCGTAGTGACTTGCTCCGGCCTTGAATGCGTCGCGAAACGTCAGCGCGCACAGCGTCGTGTAACCCCCAGCGCTGCCGCCATCGATCATCAAACGATTGATGTCGATTTCGCCGCGCGCGGCCAGAAACTTCGCCCCGTTGCAGCAATCGTCCACATCAACGATGCCCCACGTGCCGTTCAGGCGTTCGCGGTAGGCGCGGCCATAACCGGTGCTGCCCCCATAATTCACGTCGAGAACGGCTACTCCCCGACTGGTCCAATACTGAATGCTCAGCATCAACGCGGCAATCGTGGCCGCCGTCGGGCCGCCGTGACTTTTGACCAGCAGTGGCGGCTTTTCGTTCGCGGGCGCGGCGAAGTCGCGGTTCTTCGGCGGATAGAAAAAACCGTGCGCGGTCAATCCGTTTTCGGTTGGGAACTCGATTGGTTGTGGTTCAGAGATGTAGTCGCCATCAATTGTGATCCTGCTCGCGCGCTGCAAAACTTTCGTCTCGCGCGTCGCAAGATCCATTGCGATGATCGAGAAAGGCTCTCGCAGCGAGCCTGCGCGAAACACAGCGCGATCCGCCGCCGCGCGCACGAACGAAATTTCTGTATAGGGAGCATCGATCCGCTCGAGCTTTCTGGTGTGCGTGTCGATCATGCCGAGGCGCCAGATGCCTTGCTCAGCAAAAGCGCAGACGATTCGATCGGCGGATTCAAACGCGTAGGTTGAAAGTCCGAATACCCATTGCGGCACGCCGAACTCAGCTTCCATTTCGCAGACACACTCGACCGTATCATCCGGCTTTGCGCGATAGATGTTCCACCAGCCGGCGCGATCGGAAACGAAATAGAGTGTTCCATCCGGCGACCACTCCGGCTGAAAGATCGATTCATCGATCGCACCTGCGACGCATTGCTTGTTTGCGATCGCACCGTCCGCGCCAATTTCACCCACCCAAAGCCCGCAACCATCCCAGGGCATGTTTGGATGGTTCCACGTTAACCACGCCAGCCGCGTTCCGTCGGCATTAACCTGCGGCGACGAATAGAAATTGTTACCCGAAACCAGAACCCTCGCTTCGCCGCCGTCGAACGGTATCGCAACCAACGTGTTGGTCGCTTCGCGATCTTTCTCACGGTGGTCTTCGCGCACGCAAATCAGACGATCGCGTTTGGTATCGACGACCGCGTCGGCATAGCGCAGGAGCGCAGGCATCCCTGCCTGCGGACGGCGGGTATCCTGTCCGTTTTCTTTCGGAAACACTTGCGGCCCTGAACCAGCCGCTTGCCGATACAGTTGCTGATCCGCAAAGTTTGAAAAGAAAACCACGCCGCCGTGCACCGCGTAATCCCCGCCGCCGTATTCGTGGACGCGGGTGCGTGCGTTGAATTCCCGCGGCGTTACGTCAACACTCTTGCCGTCGCTTGTGTGTCGAACAATCACTTGCCTGCCACCCTCTGACGGACGCATCTCGATCCAATAAATGTCATCGCCATCCAGCTTGACCTGACTCAGCCCGATGGATTCTTTGACGATTAGATCGGAGGTGATGGGCGATTTCCACGAACCGTACGGGGCAGTCTTGATCTCAATCATTTATGGATCTTTCGCTTAATGGATAGGAAAACCGGAAAACGCGATTATCGATAGAATGGAAGAAAGTGCAAGCGGGGAAGTTTGCGAACATTCATCTCGGTTCGCGGCTTCGCCGTTTGATGTGCGGAAAGCCTATGGCTTTCCGGCCGAGCGCCATCCGCCTCTGAGGCTACGCCTCCGATATCCAGGGCGGAGCCCTAATAAGAAATAGTAGAGCATGATCGGAAAGGCCGAGCCTTTCCGCACATCAGGCGGCAGAGCCGCTGCTCATGAGCTACTTGATTGGTTTGGGCGTAGTAGAAAAAGCAAAGGCGCCGAACTCCCCCAAATTCGGCGCCCTACCCTTCAGTCTCAGTTCTCACAAGGAGAATCAATGAATGCGCCTATACTAAACCTGTCGAGGAAGCAGAGGGTTGCGAAAACATTGCGATCAACTTGTGAAGCTGTTTCCAAAAAGTAAGGCCGGCGGTAGTCTCGCTACGGTGGCGCTGGTGCAGTTTCACTTCTGTTGATGCGATTACGGTGGGCGAGTCGTTACAGAACCGCGAGCGGTAGCGACCGGATCCAGGCGCTCAACTTAGTCCTACGAGTTTTTCTTGGATCGCAGGTTGAATCTCGGATCCGGTCGCTACCGCTCGCGGTTCTGTAACGAGCAGTTCTCTAGCAGAAGGTTGGCCGAGTTCCGGCCGATTGCTGACTGAACCAGTCCGCATGGGTACTCTTGATTGACTCAGCGACTGAAGAAGCATAAAACTCTTTCAAAATCTGCTGATCTCGGAGGCCAGACGAGAATGTTGACCAGGCGTTCGTTCCTTTGCTACCTCTCGCTCGCAATTTCACTCGCGGTTCTTGGCGCGACTCTGCAAGTTTCCACCGCCGACACTTTTCGCCCTGTCGTGCGCGGGCGACGTGGAGTAGTCGCAGGTGGGCAGCCGCTTTCCGTCGAAGCCGGCATGCGCATTTTGCAGCACGGCGGCAACGCGGTTGACGCGGGAGTCGCGACGATTCTGGCGGCCTCGGTGATCGAGTTCTCGCATTTCTCCTTCGGCGGCGAAGTGCCGATTCTGATCAGGCTTCGGGGCGGAAGCCCGACCCCGGGGTCCCCGGCCGGGCAGCCCGGCTGGGGTGGGACGGTTAGGGAGGGCGCAACCAAGCGCGGCGAAGTTGTCGTGATCGAAGGCATGGGCACCGCACCGGCAAAAGCCACTCGCGAGTTTTTTGTCGATCGAGCAAAGCAACGCGGCGCCGCAAGCACGACGGCGACCGCGCCTGATTCATCCGCGACGCAGCGCGCAGCCAGCGGCAGTGCAGACATGCCGACGATGGCCGGTGCAAAGTCAGGAATGATTCCTTCGACGGGTCCGCTGGCCGCGACTGTTCCGGCCGTGCTCGACGCCTGCGTGACGGCGTTGGATCAGTTTGGCACTAAATCACTTGCCGAAGTCATGCAGCCGGCAATCGAACTCGCTGACGGATTTCCCATCGACGAACTCCGCGTGCAGTACATTCAAACGCGCGCGCCGATCTTTTCGCAGTGGCCTGACGCAAAGCGCATCTTCCTGCCAAACGGCGAGGTGCCAAAGGTCGGCGACGTGTTTGTCCAGGCCGATCTGGCGCGCACAATGCGGGCGATTGTCGCCACGGAAAAGCGAAACGCGGCGCGCGGTCGTCATGCCGCGTTGATGGCGGCGCGCGATTACTTCTATCGCGGCCCGGTTGGCAAGCGCATCGGCGATTACATGCAGACGCATGGCGGTCTGCTCGCGGCCGAGGACCTCGCGGGCTGGCACGCGAAGGTGGGAGCGCCGGCGAAAGGCGAGTACCGCGGCTATGAAATCTACAAGACCGGCTTTTGGGCACAGGGTCCGATGATGATCGAGGTGCTGAACGTGCTCGAAGGCTACGACCTGAAAAAGATGGGCCAGAACTCGTCGGAGTACATTCACACCGTGACGGAAGCGCTGAAGCTTGGCTTCGCCGATCGCGATCGGTTCTATGGCGATCCGAATTTCGTCCGTGTTCCGGCTCAGCAGTTGTTGTCGAAAGACTATGCGGCAATGCGTCGAGCTCTCATCGACCAAACACAGGCATCGTTAGCACAGCGGCCGGGCGATCCCGTGAACATGAGGCCTTTGCTGGCATCGGCAACCACGATTTCTTACAACGCGCCGCCAGTTCCGGAGATCGAGAAAGCGAACGACACAACTTGCGTCAACGTAATCGACAAAGACGGCAACATGTTCAGCGCTACGCCGAGCGGAGCGTGGCTGCCGGCTGTCGTGGCGGGCGACACTGGCGTTTTGATGGGCCAGCGTTTGCAATCTGCACTGACTGATCCAAACAGCCCCAACGTCGTCGCGCCGGGCAAACGTCCGCGCATCACGCTGACGCCTACACTGGTTCTCAAAGACGGCCAGCCATTCATGGTCCTCAGCACGCCGGGTGGCGACAATCAGGACCAGGGCCTGCTGCAAGTACTGCTGAACATAATTGAGTTCGGAATGAATCCGCAGGAAGCGGTGGAAGCTCCACGCTTTGACACACAACATTACGTTAGCTCGTTCGACAATCACGAGTTCCTCGCTGGGTTGCTGAACATTGAATCGCGAATTCCGGCCGACGTGATTGGCCAGCTTGGCTCGCGCGGTCACAAGCTGAAGATTCAATCCGCCTGGGGAACCGGTTCATCGCCGACGGTGATCATGTATGACGCGAAAAGCGGCGTGATTTCCGGAGGCGCCGATCCGCGGCGAGGGCGCTATGCCGTGGCGTGGTAAGGGCAACACCAAAGGAGGTGACAATGCCTAACGCGCCCACCCTCTTCCGCGTAATTCTGCAAGTTTCCGATCTCGACAAAGCCGCCGAGTTTTACGCGAAGCTGCTTGACGACGCGGGAAGACGAATCCCGCGAGCGGCGCGTCATTACTTCGATTGCGGTCCGGTAATTCTGGCGCTGGTCGATGTCGCCGCTGGCGGCGAAGAAGCGAAACCTCTGCCCGATTACATCTACTTCGCCGTCAGCGATCTCGAAGCCTTTCATGCGCGAGCGCGCGACCTGGGATGTCTTTCCACCGAAGACGTTCACGGCGCCAGCGCAGGTGAGATTGTGAAGCGTCCGTGGGGAGAGCGCTCGTTCTACGTCGAAGACCCGTGGGGCAATGGGCTGTGCTTCGTCGATGACAAGACTTTGTTCACCGGAAAATAGGAGCGTTTGCGTAGGGAAATTTCTGACGACAGCCGCATGACCTCACGTTTAGATATCCAGGAACAATTCGGCAGCATCGACATCTATCTGTTCGACCAACTCCTCAAGGGCCGGCTCACTCCCGATATGCGCGTGCTTGATGCCGGCTGTGGCGGCGGACGGAATCTCATCTATTTTTTCAGAAGCGGATTCAACGTCAGTGGCGTCGATCAATCCAGTGAGGCGATTGCGCAGATTCGGTCGCTGGCCGCGACGCTTGCGCCGGAGTTGCCCCCGGATAACTTTCGCGTCGAGGCCATTGAACAGATGCGTTTCGGCGATGCGAGCTTTGACGTCGTGCTCAGTAGCGCGGTCCTCCACTTTGCAAGAGACGAGGCGCATTGGCACAACATGGTCCGAGATATGTGGCGAGTGCTGAAGCCCGGCGGCATCTTCTTTGCTCGTCTGGCCTCGACTATTGGAATGGAAGATAAGATCAAACAGATTGAAGGGAGGCGCTATCATCTCCCTGATGGCAGCGACCGCTTCCTCGTCGATGAGCAGATGTTGTTGGCTACCACGAAAGGCCTCGGCGGAGAATGGCTCGAGCCGCTGAAGACGGTCGTTGTGCAGAACATGCGGTCGATGTCGAATTGGGTCCTGCGGAAAGTCTGATCGGCTCAACCCCGTGTTAGCGGAAGCACTACACCTCACTCATCGATAGCTGACTTTGATCGTAATCGTTTGATCCGCGAACGACGGGCCTTTTCTTCCAGAGTACGATTCTTCGCACTGTGCGGCACGCGGGTGGGGACGCGCTTGGCCGGACGATGATTCAGTTGCGCGATCTTCTCGCGCAGTTTCCGCAGACACAGCGACTTGTTTTGATGTTGGCTGCGTTCCTGCTGTGAAGTAACTACGACACCGGATGGCAGGTGTCTGAGACGAACGGCGCTCTCTGTCTTGTTGACGTGCTGACCGCCGGGGCCACTCGATCGAAACGTGTCGACCTCGCATTCGCGCAGCAAGTCTTCGTCGGATGCCGGCAATGAGATCATTTCTGCCTCGTGTCCGAGATGTGAATTTCGAACTCATGATACTCCACCGCGATTGCTCGTCTACAACGCATTTAACCAGTTCGTCGTGCGGCGGTTCGTGCGGCGTGATCCTGTATACTCTTTTCATGAATAAGCGCGCGAAGAAGCGTTTGAAGGAAGCCATCGAGAAGGATAAGGTGGAACGAACCAGGACGTATCAGGAGCCGAGCCCCTCTTCTCCGAAAGACCTGCCAAATCCAAAAGGCTTTCTGCCGAAGCCTGCCAAGAAGCGAGGCTAGTCTGTTGGTTGCGGACACGGGGCAACTCGGGGGCTACAACTTTCAGTGGGCGTGGGCTTCGGGTTTCGCCGCTGGTCAGTTTGTGTAAAAACGTGCTCAGTCACTCCGCGGCTTGTACTTCCACGCATTGGAAGGCACAGCCGTTCGAGCTTGCGGAGAAGATCCGCCGTAACCTTTTCCTCCCGCGACAGTTTATATACATTGGAGAGCGATGGCCGGCAGCGCAAAAGAGATCTTCGTCTATCAGGCGCCTGACGGAATTGTTCATCACGCGAAGATTGGAATCGGCAATTCGATTATCGAGATGGGCGAAGCACATGCGGAATGGAAACCTATGCCGATGACCTTCATGCTCTACGTCGAAGATTGCGACGCGTTGTACGCGCGCGCGATGAAAGCTGAGGGCGCGGTTTCCGCAGGCGAGCCCGCGGACGTACCTTACGGTGGTCGCGTCGGCGCGGTGAAGGATCCGTTCGACAACATGTGGTACATTGGCACGCACATCAAAAACACAATGGCGTAATCAGAATAAAGGGAGAGACACGCTATGACGAAACCAATTCCTGACGGTTATCACACCGCCACGCCATACTTGATCATCAGAGGCGCCGGCGACGCGATTGAGTTTTACAAGAAGGCGTTTGGCGCAACGGAGCTGTTTCGCTTTCCGACGCCCGATGGAAAAATCGGCCACGCTGAGATCAAGATTGGCGATTCTCCAATCATGCTGGCCGATGAATACCCGCCTATGGGCTACAACAGTCCGCAGACGCTGGGCGGATCGCCGGTCAGCCTGATGATTTATGTGGAAGACGTCGACACTGTTTTCGATCAGGCCATCTCCGCCGGCGCAACCGTGAAAGAAGCGGTGGCTGACAAGTTCTACGGCGATCGCATCGGCACGCTGACGGATCCTTTCGGACACGTCTGGCATGTCTCGACTCACAAAGAAGATGTGTCGGTAGAAGAGATGGAAAAACGCGCCAAAGCTGCTCACGGTGGCGGACAATAACTTGGTTGAGGCAATCGATTCAGTGTAGAGTCGCCGACGAGGTTTCGGTGTCATGAGATTGACCACCATCAGCGCCGGTTTCCTGCTGGCGATATCACTCACGAGCTGGGCGTGCTCGCGTGCAACTACGGTCGCTTCCGTTCCAAATTCCTCTGGGACCGAAGCCCCGGGACAAGCCTCAGGTGATTTGCGCTACAAAGTTCCCGACGGCTGGGTGGCTGAGCAACCTTCGTCCAAAATGCGCGTCGCGCAGTTTAAGCTGCCAAAGGCTGACGGCGACAACGAAGACGCCGGATTGGTGCTTTATTATTTCGGTGCAAACCAGGGCGGCACCGCGGAGGCTAACATCGACCGTTGGATCTCGCAGATACAACAATCCGATGGTAGCTCGTCGAAGGACAAAGCGAAGTCGGAAGCCCTGACGGTAAACGGAGTGAAGATCACCGCGGTCGATGTTTCGGGCAGATACACCGCCGAAATGGCGCCGGGCAGCGGCAAGTTTTACGATAACGCCAACTACCGTTTGCGTGCTGCCGTAATCGAAACCCCGAAAGGGAATTACTTTCTGAAACTCGTGGGTCCGGCAAAAACTGTGGGCCGTTGGGAGCAATCGTTTACGGATTATCTGAAGTCGTTCGAGTTCAAGTAAAGGCTGTCAGCTCACTTCCTAAAAACAAATCATGAGCGCTGTTGCACCATCAACGGTTCGCGATCAGGTTTCCGCCGAAGAATGGCAAGCCCGCGTCGACCTCGCCGCAGCCTATCGCCTGGTCGCCCTTTACGGCTGGGACGATTTGATCTTTACGCACATTTCCGCGCGCGTGCCGGGTGCTGAGCATCACTTTCTGCTTAATCCCTACGGAATGATGTTCGAGGAAGTCACGGCGTCGAGTCTGGTGAAGATCGATCTCGACGGAAATAAGGTGATGGACTCGCCGTATCAAATCAATCCCGCGGGCTTCACGATTCACAGCGCCGTGCACGCCGCGCGCGCAGACGCACTTTGCGTGATGCATCTGCACACCGATTACGGCATCGCCGTGTCCGCACAAAAAGATGGCTTGCTGCCGATTTCGCAGCAATCAATGTTCGCACTGGCTTCGCTGGCTTATCACGATTATGAAGGGCTGGCGCTGGATGAAAAAGAGAAGCCGCGTTTAGTTACGGACCTCGGCAACAAGAGTTACATGATCCTGCGCAACCACGGGCTGTTGACTATTGGACGCACTGCGGCGGAAGCGTTTCTCGGGATGTTTCTACTCGAGCGTGCGTGCAAGATTCAGATTCTCGCGCAATCGGGTGGTGGTGAACTGGTCGAGATACCGGATCCGATCATCGACCGCGTCGGCACGCAACTGAGTGCCGTGATGGTGGGTCAGGGGGCGCAGCTCACGTGGCCGGGATTACTGCGCAAGCTGGATCGGATCGATCCGTCCTATTGCGAATAAGATCTTACCTGCTCGTCCCGACCGAATTATTCACCAGGCACAAACAGGAGCTGCTCTCAAACAAAAAGAAACCGCCGCTTTCGCGACGGTTTCCTTCGATGCAGGCAATTGGTTGTCGCCTAACTCAAGAATAAAGCTCAAGCTATTGGCATTCCCCATTACCGTTGACGCAATTTGTAACCACCAATGAACCACCCACGGTGCGCGTCAGACTACCGCCGGTTCCGGTCACGGTAAACGCCCTGGTACCTGCTGTCGCCGCAGTTGTAGTTGTCACTGTGAGCGTCGACGTATTACCAGTCGTGTTATTGGGACTGAAGGTGCCAGTCGCACCCGTACCCAGACCGCTTACCGACAGCGTCACCGCTGAGGTAAACGAGGTTCTCGTGATGGTGATGGCGTAAGTCGTGCTTTGCCCAGGGTTCACTGTCCGTGAAGTCGGGCTGATCGAAAGAGTGAAGTTACCGGGAGCGGGTGTTGGCGTCGGCGTTGGTGTCGGCGTCGGCGTCGGTGTTGGTGTCGGCGTCGGTGTCGGCGTCGGTGTTGGTGTCGGTGTTGGTGTCGGCGTTGGAGTTGGCTGTGCCGCAGGCAAACGCACAAA
>DASZZL010000071.1:0-13437 GCA_035545035.1 Pyrinomonadaceae bacterium | reverse complement strand
GTTTTCCGCGTCGCTTAATCGTGGGCGTCGTATCAGATGTCAAAGGGGGCAGCCTCAATCAACCAACGCCGTCATTAGTCTATGCGCCGCTGACTCAACACCGGCGCGAGGGTTGGAGCAACAATCTCATGCTGGCTGTTCAGACCAGCACAAAGCCGGAGACATTAACCGCTGCGTTCAGAGAGCAAGTGCGCGCGCTCGATCCAGATCAACCGGTCACCAGTATCAAAACGATGGACGAGCTGCTGGACCGTACGCTTTCGGAGGCTAAGTTTGGCTTGTTGCTGTTCGGACTTTTCGCCGTCCTGGCGTTGGCGCTGGCGGCGATTGGCATTTACGCCGTCATGGCGACCTCCGTCACACAGCGGACGCACGAAATTGGCTTGCGCATGGCACTCGGCGCGCAAAAGCGCGATGTGCTACGCCTGGTCATAGGGGAAGGGATGATGCTGGTAGTAATCGGTGTTGCGGCCGGTCTCGCATCTGCGGTGGGATTGACGCGGCTGATGTCGACCTTGTTGTTCGGAGTCAGTCCAACCGATCCAATGACCTTGGCGTTAATCACATTATTGCTTGCGGCCGTGGCCTTGCTGGCCTGTTACCTACCGGCTCGCCGCGCTACGAAAGTCGATCCGATGGTGGCGCTGCGATACGAATAGCGAGTAGCGCGTTTGTACCACAGACTTCGGTCTGTGACGTTCGGATTCGGTGCGCTCACCTTCGAGTGGATGTCGCAACTGGAAAGGAGAAATAACTGCCATAACGGTGCTTCAAGATTTGCGCTTCGCCATTCGAGTCCTGATCAAGAATCCGCTTTTCACCTTGGTCGCGGTGGTTACTCTCGCGCTCGGGATAGGCGCGAACAGCGCCATCTTCAGCGTTGTCAATTCCATTCTGCTGCGGCCGCTGCCCTACCCTCGTTCGGAAGAACTGGTCTTGATCAATCACGTGTATAAGAAGCTCGATCTGCGCGCTTCGGTTTCTGTTCCTGGGTATCTTTACTACAAGGATCACGCCCAGTCATTTCAGAACATGGCTGCGGTCACAGATTGGGAAGCGAACTTAACCGGCGATGGCGAGCCTGAGCGGATTGACGGCACAAAGGTGACGGGAAACTTCTTTAGCACCCTGGGAGTGGCCCCGCGTCAGGGGCGAGATTTTTCGCCTGATGATACCGAAGCCGGCCGCAACCACGTCGCAGTCATCAGCGATGGATTGTGGCAACGGCGGTTCGGCGCCGATGAGCATGTCATGGGCCGCACCATAATCGTCAATGGCGAGAGCTATGCGATTGTCGGTGTCATGCCGCGCGGCTTCAGTTACGGACGCGAGTTCGGTTCGACCATCGATCTGTTTGTACCTTTAACGTTCACGCCGCAGGATGCCGCGCCCGACAATTTCGGCTTTGAGTTTCTGAACGTAATTGCCCGTGTGAAACCCGGAGTGGCTCAACAACAAGCCCAAGCCGAATTGGACACCATTGCCGCGAACATTCGGCATCAATACATGAACGATGCCGACGCGTCCAACTGGAGCATTGGAGTCACTTCGTTGCGCCAGTTTGTGGTTGGAGACATTCGACCCGCGCTTTTTATCTTGTTTGCGGCAGTCGGCTTCATCCTCTTAATCGCCTGCGCGAACGTCGCCAATCTCTCGCTGGCTCGCGCCGCTGTAAGACAAAAGGAGATTGCGATTCGGCTCGCGGTCGGCGCTAAGCGCATTCGAATAATTCGCCAGTTGCTCACGGAGAGCGTTTTGCTCGCGTTGATTGGCGGCGGCCTCGGCTTGCTGATTGCTTATTGGGGCGTCGATCTTCTTATCCGCTTAAACGAGAAAAACATTCCGCGCGCGCAGGAGATCAGATTAGACGGACGCGTTCTTCTCTTTACGCTGGGCGTCTCGGTCCTTACGGGAATCCTCTTCGGCCTGGCTCCGGCCATTCGCGCTTCAAAGAACGAATTGGTGCGGACCCTCAAAGAAGCTGGGCCCTCCGGCAGCAGTGGTCTGAGTCATCGTTTTCGCGGCTCGCTGGTGGTTATCGAGATTGCCCTTTCGCTGGTCGTTCTCGTCGGAGCAGGTCTGCTCATTCGAAGTTTGATGCGCGTGCAGCAAGTCGATGCGGGATTCCGAGCCGACAACATCCTCGCGATGAGCCTGGCGCTACCTGATTACAAGTATCACAAGGCGGTTGACCAGCGAGTGTTCTTCGATCGGCTCCTGGAAGCAACCAGGGCGCTGCCTGGGGTGCAATTAGCAAGCGAAACCTCGGCCCTGCCTTTGGGTGGGTCGACGCCGAGCTCGAGCTTTTACATCGAAGACCGGCCCGTGGCGCCGGGCCAACAATCGCCGCATGGCGACTATGCGTCGGTAAGCCCCGACTATTTTCAGACATTGGGCATCAAGTTGATCCGCGGCCGCATGTTCACCGAACACGACACCTCAGAAGCCGGGGGCGTTGCGATTATCGATGAGGCCATGGCACGGAAGTATTGGCCCAACGAGGATCCAATCGGCAAGCGCATCACGTTTGAAGGCGGCCGCCAGAGTCCACTGTGGCGCGAGATCATCGGCATCGCCGGCCACGTCAAATCAAGAGCGCTGGACGGAGAGTCACGACCGCAATACTACGTCCCGCTTGATCAACGGCCGGAGTCGAGCATATTTCTCGCGGTGCGCACGACCAACGGGCCGGCGAGAGTCGCTCCCGCCATCCGCGGTCTCATTCATTTGCTCGATAAAGATCTGCCGGTTTATCGCGTAACCACAATGGAGCAACTAGTCGCCGATTCATTGGCTCAACGACGGTTCTCAGCGTTGCTGCTGGGAGTATTTGCGCTGCTCGCTTTGTTGCTTGCGGCAGTTGGTCTCTACGGTGTGATGGCTTACTCGGTATCACAAAGAACCCACGAGATTGGGTTGCGCGTCGCGCTCGGCGCGCAGCAACGCGACGTCCTCAAGCTGATCGTGGGTCAGGGGCTGGTCCTCGCCGTCATAGGCCTGGCCATCGGCTTGGCCGCTGCGTTTGCAGCGACGCGAGTAATGTCGACCATGTTGTTTGGCATTGGAGCCGCCGACCGTACGACGTTCATTGCGGTTTCACTGCTGCTTGCGATCGTGGCCCTGCTCGCTTGCTACATTCCGGCACGGCGCGCAACGAAAGTCGATCCGCTGGTGGCGCTTCGTTACGAGTAACGGAAAAAGTAAATATGGAAACATTAATCAACGATATTCGCTACGGAATTAGAAGTCTGCTAAAGCGGCCGGGATTCACGGCGGTTGCTTTGATCACGCTCGCCTTAGGCATCGGCGCAAATACAACGATCTTCAGCGTGGTCAATTCCGTTCTGCTGCGCCCGTTGCCTTACAGCCAACCGGACCAGCTTCTGCAGGTAAACGACTCCTTAGCCTCAGCCGGCTTTCCGCAAGCCGGCCTCACGCAGATGGAATTCGTCCGACTGCGCACGGAGAGCAAGAGCTTCGCGCACGTTGGCGCTTTTCAAAGCGGAACGTTAACGCTGACCGGGGCAGGTGAGCCGGAGCGGGTTCGCGTGACCAGGGTGTCTGACAATCTCTTCACCTTGTTGGGAATTAACCCGGAACTTGGCCGTGCATTCATTCCGGGAGAGGACGAACAGAGCCGTTCAAATGTGGTGATGTTGAGTCACGACTTTTGGCAAAGTCATTTTGCAGCCAATCCAAACGTCTTGAATCAGGCAGTCACACTTGGGGGCACCAGCATGAACATTGTTGGCGTGCTGCCGGCAGGATTTCAATCACCGGCGGATCTGCAAAATGGCGTTGGCGCGCAGCTCGTTACCCCTCTGGGCCTGAACTTAGCGAGTCTGAACCTCGGCAGCCACGGAGTGAACACGATCGCTCGCCTGCGCGCGGGCGTTAGTCCTTCGCAGGCAGCGTCCGAAACAAATCTGATTATTGGTCGAGTGGTGAAAGAGGACCCGACGTATTATCCGACTGACGGATCTTTTCACTCCTTTTTAACGCCTCTTCATGAATCGATTGTAGGTAGCGTGCGACTGGCGCTGCTGGTGCTTTTGGGCGCGGTCGGGTTGGTGCTGCTGATCGCGTGCGCGAACGTAGCGAATCTACTACTGGCTCGGGGTGAAACGCGCCAAAAAGAGATCTCAATTCGAGTGGCGCTGGGCGCGACTCGGTGGCGTATTATCCGACAGCTACTCGCCGAAAGCTTCATTCTGGCACTCATCGGTGGCAGCGCTGGTCTCATGCTGGCGTGGAGCAGTCTCGATCTTCTTCTTAAGTTGAATCCGGGGAACATCCCGCGGCTCGAGCATATTGGTCTTGAACCACGCGTGTTGGTCTTCACGCTCATGCTGTCGCTGGTGACTGCCTTCATCTTTGGTTTGGCGCCCGCGCTTCGTTCCGCAAAATCAGATCTGCATTCAACGCTAAAAGCCACTGGCCGAAGCTCAAGTGCAACACGCGGCTGGTTGGGCCAGGTCCTCGTTGTTAGCGAGGTCGCGCTGGCGATGTTGCTATTGGTTGGCGCGGGCTTGCTAATCAAGAGCTTCCGGAGGCTGGAGCGGGTTGACACCGGCCTGAGAACGGATCACGTGTTGACGATGCGGCTCTCGCTGGGTGCCTCGGCCTATCAGAAGAGCCCACAAATCATTGGCTTCTACGATCGTGTTCTCGAACAGGTGAGATACGTGCCGGGCGTTGAAGCCGCCGCGATTACTGACAACCTGCCGCTCAGCGGCAATGACAGCGACACAATGATGGAGATCGAGGGCCGGCCATTCGACGTTAAGGGCCTTCAGGTGAGCACTGATTTTCGGGTCGTCACTCCAGATTACTTCCGCGTGATCGGCGCGCAGTTGAGTCGCGGACGGACCTTCTCAGAGGCGGACCAGGAAGGCGTGCCGCTGGTCGCATTGGTTAACGAAACTATCGCGAGAAATCATTGGCCCAACGAGGATCCAATTGGCAAGCATCTTCGCTTGCTCGATGCGCCGCCGGCCCAGGCAACTACGTCGTTCATGACGATCGTTGGCGTCGTGGCTAACGCAAAAAACCGGGGCCTGGCTGCTGAGACTCGCCAGGAGATCTACGTGCCGCTGAAACAGCACGGCACCTCGATCGCCGGCCTGGGCTTGCGACGCAGCACCAACCTCACTGTGCGAACGAGCGTCGATCCGCTTAGCCTCGCAACCTCTGTCAAGGAAAAAGTGTGGTCCGTGGATCGCAATGTTCCTATTGCTAATGTGCAAACAATGGATCAACTCGTTCAAGCAGGCGTGGTCCAACAACGGTTCTACACGATCATGCTCGGGATTTTTGCCTCTGTGGCCCTGGCTCTCGGAGCCATCGGTATTTACGGCGTGATCTCATTTTCAGTGGGCCAACGAACGAAAGAGATCGGCATTCGCATGGCGCTCGGCGCGCGCGGCCTGGACATTCTGCGCCTGGTGTTTCGCGACGGATTGGGTCTGACACTGATTGGCATTGCGCTCGGACTTGCGGGTGCGCTGGCGCTAACCAGAGTACTGACGAGTTTGCTGTTCGAGGTAAGCACTACCGACCCGCTTACCTTCACACTGGTCGCGCTAATGCTTCTGAGCGTAGCGCTGCTCGCTTGTTACGTCCCTGCGCGGCGGGCGACGAGAGTCGATCCGTTGGTGGCGCTGCGATATGAGTGAGGCGATGCGCCGTGGCTTCAATAGCTGCGATGGGAGGATGAGATGTTTCGAGACTTGCGTTACGGCTTGCGGATGCTGCTCAAGCACAAAGGATTCACGATGGTCGCCGTGCTTTCACTGGCCCTGGGCATCGGCGCGAACACCGCGTTGTTCAGCGTTGTGGATGCCGTGCTGCTGAAGACCTTGCCGGTCCCTCAGCCCGAGGGGTTGGTGCTCTTTGAATGGCAAGCCGGACGCCTGTTCAGAACAAATGGGATGAGCGGCACATCGTCCGTGCCGGGGCCGCCAGGCACACGCGGGCTTTCGCTGTTTCGCTACGACGTCTTTGAAAAGATGCGCCAGGCGCGGACCGCTGCGCCAGAAAGCCCGCTCAGCGATTTCTTTGCCTTCGCTCCGCTTCGTGAGGTGACTGCTATGGCGGGCGACCAGGCAGAGATCATCAATGGGCAAGCCGTGTCCGGCGGCTATTACGCGGGGCTGAGAGTACAACCGGTCTTGGGGCGCAGCATCACTGACGAAGATGACAAGCCAGGCGCAGCGCCGGTGGTCGTGCTCAGCCATCAGTTTTGGGAGGAGCGATTCGGCGCCAACCCCGCCGTCATCGGCCAACCGCTCAAACTCAACCAGCAGTCATTCACCATCATCGGCGTGACGCCGCCCGCGTTCACCGGCACCTTGCAAGTGGATTATCACCCCGCCGTCACCGTCCCGTTTGCCTGCGAGCCGCTGCTGCGGGGCGAACGCAGCAACTTGGGCACGGCGAACCAACCAGGCGTCTGGTGGATAAATTTGATGGGACGGCTCAAACCGGGCGCGACCTCCGAACAGGCGTGCGACACCTTGAACGGCACTTTCCAAGCCGCCGCGTTGGAGGTCATGCCGCCACCGCGCAAAGCGAACCAACCGGCCCAACTCGAACCGAAAGATTACCCGCGCCTGATTGCGGAATCCGGCAGCCATGGGATGATGGACATGCGCAGGGAGTATTCAACCACAATCTACAGTTTGTTCATCGTCGTGGCGCTGGTGCTGCTGATTGCGTGCACCAACGTCGCGAACCTGTTGTTGGCGCGGGCGGCCTTGCGCGGCGCAGAGATCAGTGTGCGGCTGGCGGTCGGCGCGGGGCGTTGGCGTCTGGTTCGGCAACTGCTGACCGAAAGTGTGCTGCTCGCGGCGTTGGGCGGCGCAGTCGGCGTGCTCTTCGCGTTTTGGGGCAAGAGCGCGCTCCTGGCGCTGACCGACAAAGACACAGGAATCTTGCCCAATGGCGTTGACCTCAGTCTGAATTGGCGTGTGCTGGCCTTCACGCTGGCAGTCTCGCTGCTGACCGGCGTGCTATTTGGTTTGGCGCCCGCGTGGCGCGCGACGAGCCAGGATCTGACGACGGCGCTCAAACAGAGTCGCCGCACGACGGGCGCGGTGTCACGGTTGAGTAAAGGGCTGATCATTGCGCAGGTCGCGCTGTCGTTGTTGTTATTGGTCGGCGCGGGTTTGTTCATCCGCACGCTCTACAACCTGCAACAAGTCAACCTTGGCTTCAATCAGGAGAACCTCTTGCTCTTCAGGTTGCAGCCGCAACAGAACGGGTACAAAGACGAACGGCTTGTGCAGTTCTATCAGCAACTCCTTGCGCGGTTGGATCACCTGCCCGGCGTGCGCGCGGCGACGTTCGCCCGCGTCCCGCTCATCGCGGATGAAAACTGGTTCAACGACATCCTGCTGCCCGGCGAGACGGAAAAGACCGCCGCGCCGCACGAAACTATGCGACAAATGGCGCGCGAAAACTATTTTGCGACGCTGGAAATCCCGCTGCTGCGTGGGCGCAGCTTCACGGCGCAGGATGATCAGCACGCGCCTAAAGTCGCCATCGTCAATCAAACCTTCGCGCGCCAGTTCTTCCCCAACGATGACGCGCTCGGCAAGCGTGTCAATATCGAAGGCAAACGTGAAGTCGAGATCATCGGCTTGGTGGCCGACACCAAGTACAGAAGCCAGCGCGAAGAGATTAAGCCGCTGCTTTACACGCCGTGGCAGCAGGAAGGCGCAGCGCTCGGCGAGGTGTATTTCGCCTTGCGCACAGCGGGCGAACCGACTGCGCTCGCCGCCACAGTGCTCCAGCTCGTGCGCGAATTGGACAGCAATCTGCCGGTTACGGAAGTCAGCACGCAAACAGCACGCGCGCAGGCCACTTTGGGACGGGAACGCCTGTCTGCCCGGCTCTTGAGTTTCTTTGGCGGAGCCGCGCTTTTGCTCGCGGCCATCGGACTCTCCGGTGTGTTGGCCTATTCGGTGGCCCAACGCACGAATGAGATCGGCATTCGCATGGCGCTTGGCGCGCAAACCGCGAACGTCTTGCGGCTGGTCGTCTGGCAAGGAATGAGATTGGTGTTGTTTGGACTGACTGTGGGTGCGTTGACTGGGTATGGGTTGAAGCGACTCCTTGCGAGCCAGTATTTCGCAGAGGATGCCTGGCAGCGACAGATGGCGGAGCAGCTTTACGGCGTGACGGGGACTGACCCGTTGACCTTCGCGGTGATCGCGGGGTTGCTGACGATCGTGGCTTTGGCTGCTTGCTGGCTGCCCGCGCGCCGCGCAACGAAAGTCGATCCGCTGGTGGCGCTGCGTTACGAGTAAATTGGAAAGGCAACTATGGATTCACTGTTGAAAGACATTCGCTATGGCCTGAGAGGTTTGCTGAGGCGGCCGACTTTTACCGTTGTGGCGCTGGTCATCCTGGCGTTGGGCATCGGCGCCAATACCGCGATCTTCACCTTGATTAATGCCGTGCTCTTGAAGCCGCTGCCTGTAAGCCATCCGGAAGAACTCGTGCTGTTCGACGACTCGCCCGGTGAGGGAACCAGGAACTCAGATGGCGACCCGGCAACTGGCCAGTGGAGACTCTTTTCCTATTCGTCCTACCGATACTTCCGCGAACACGATCGATCGTTTCAAGAGCTGAGCGCATTCCGCAGCGGTGAAAGCCGCCTCAGCGTGAGGCGAACCGATACTCAAGCGGGAGGAGCCGCTGAGCGCGCCTCGGGCCATCTGGTTTCCGGAAACTACTTTGCCGTTCTGGGAGTCAATGCGCTGCAAGGACGAGTGCTAACCAACGACGATGATAGTCCTTCGGCCCATCCAGCGGCAGTTCTCAGCAACGACTATTGGACGCAAAAACTGAACGGCGATACGCAGGTCGTCGGCAAGAATATTCTGCTTAACGGGACCGCGTTCACAATCGTCGGAGTTATGCCGCCGGGATTTTTTGGCGAGCGCGTGCGACGAGCGCCTGATTTCTGGTTGCCCCTGGCTTTTCAACCGCAAATTGAATTGCGCAAGTCTTATCTTGAAGATAAGAACGTCTATTGGCTCAACCTGTTGGGCCGGCTGAAACCCGGAACTCAAATCGAACAGGCTCAGGCCTCCGTTAACAATGAACTTCGGCAATTCATCAGCGATCAGGTAGGCACACAACTCACGGACGAGGTTCGGGGCGGGATTCAGAATAGCTACGTCAAATTAGCGCCGGGTGGGCGCGGACTTTCTGGCCTGCGCTTTTTCTATGCGAAGGCGCTGCGCATGCTGATGGTTATGGTCGCGCTGGTGTTGCTGATTGCCTGCGCCAACGTGGGCAATCTGTCCCTGTCACGCGCCGCCACCAGACAAGCGGAGATTTCCCTGCGCCAGGCGCTGGGCGCCAGCCGCGCGCGACTGGTGCGTCAACTGCTCACCGAAAGTTTGTTGCTTGCAGTAATCGGCGGCGTGGCCGGTGTCCTGCTGGCCCAATGGGGTGTGAGCTTGTTGGTAGCCCGTCTTGCGGCAACCGCACCGCTGGATGTTAAGCCTGACCTGACAGTGCTGCTGTTCAGCGTCGGGATTTCGCTCGTGTCCGGAGTTCTCTTTGGCATCGCGCCAGCAATCCGTGCCACCCGCACCGATCTAACTTCGGCGCTGAAAGAGAAATCTACACATGGCCGGCGCGGTCGCTTCAATCTGGGATCGGTGCTGGTAGTCACACAGGTGGCGGTCTCTCTGGTGTTGTTGGTAGGTGCGGGTTTGTTCGCCCGCAGTCTAATCAAGCTTCAGCAGGAAGACCTGGGCTTCAATCGCGACAATGTGCTGTTGGCGAGTGTCGATACGCGTCTTGCCGGCTACAAACCCGACGGCCTAAGCGCGCTTTACCGGCAACTTTATGATCGACTGAGCGCCTTACCCAGTGTTCGCTCTGTCACTCTGGCCAGCTACAGCCCGATGAGCGGCACCGCCACTAACAGCAGCCTGGCGGTTCGAGGATACACACCACGCCCAGCCGAAAACATGGTCGTCGCTGACATTTTCGTTGGGCCAAAATATGGCGAGACACTTGGCTTACCGCTCTTGCTCGGCCGCGAGATTGGCTTGCAGGACACGGTGTCTTCCACCAAAGTTGCTGTGGTCAATCAGGCCTTTGCCGAAGCCTTCTTTCACAATCAAAACCCCATAGGCCGGCGCATAACCTTTGAAGAGGATTCGGACAAGGATGACCTCGAAATTGTCGGTGTGATTGGTGATGCGAAATACCGCAGCGCCAAAGAACAAGCGGATCGCACGGTCTATCGCCCCATTCTCCAGGTACAGGACCAGCAAGCCTTCAACAACGTTTTTGAGTTGCGCACGGCAGGCGATCCGTTGAGCCTCGCGGGCGAGGTGCGCGCAGCGATCGCGCAAGTGGACGAAAAACTTCCCGTCCTGAACTTAACTTCTCTGCGAACTCAAACCGACGAATCCCTGCGCCAGGAAAGATTGCTTGCGCAGCTCGTGAGCTTTTTTGGGCTATTGGGCCTGGTGCTCTCGTGCGTCGGGTTGTACGGAATCATGGCCCATGCGGTCTTGCGGCGAACGAATGAAATCGGTATTCGCATGGCGCTTGGCGCCGAACGTCGCGACATTATCTGGATGGTCTTAAAAGAGAGTTTGCTGCTGGTCGGTGCGGGATTGGTTATCGGCGTGCCGGCAGCATGGGGCGCGGCTCACCTGATCTCCAGTCAGCTGTTCGGGCTCAATCCGAGCGATCCAGCAACGCTATCGATGGCTGTCGTTTTGCTGACGTTAGTTGCTGCGCTGGCAGGTTACATCCCGGCGAGAAAGGCTTCACGCGTCGATCCGCTGGTGGCGCTGCGATACGAGTGAATTGATTAGAGATTCTCGATTTGGAAACGGAGCCATGGAAATACTAGTCAATGACATTCGCTATGGAATCAGAAGCTTATTGAAGCATAAGGGCTTCACAGCGGTTGCCGTGATTACTCTCGCGCTGGGTATCGGCGCCAATACTGCGATTTTCACAGTTATCGATGCGGTGATGCTGCGCGCACTGCCGGTGAAGGATCCGCAGCAGCTCGTCTTTCTTTCGAATCCCGATCGGCATGGCGTGAACGGAGGGCAAGAGACGGGAGACAGGAATTTGTTTTCTTATCACGAGTTCGAATGGCTGCGCGATCACAATGAGGTTTTCTCCGAGGTCTTCGCGGTCCAAAGCGCGTTATCCACTCAGCCCGTACTCGTGGAGGGTGCGGATCAAAATGGCGAGGCTGAGCGGACTCGAATAAGTGCGGTCAGTGGCGGTTATTTCTCGGGGCTCGGAGTGAATACGATCCTCGGACGGCCATTCACTGCGGAGATCGACAAAGCGAGTGGCGCCAATCCCGTGGCAGTGATCAGCTATGACTATTGGAAGAACCGCTTTGCGGTTGATCGTGCGATCGTCGGGCGCCGCATCCGTGTGCGTCAGACGTCGTTCGAGGTTATTGGCGTCGCCCAGCCTGGATTCTCCGGCGAGACCGTGGGCAGCGCGCCCGATCTATGGGTTCCTTTGACGATGGAGACGGAAGTGTCCAAAGAGGTGCTGGCGCCACCGAACAACGTCAGGAACAAATACATGTGGCTACAGGTCATGGCCCGCCTGAAACCCGGTGTGACACTTGAGCAGGCAAACGCCAGCGTCAATCTAACATTGCAGCAAATGCTTCAGTCCGAAACGAGCCAGCTGTCAACGGACGAGCGCGCGGGACATTTGAATCAAAGGATCGCGCTCACGCGCGGCAGCCGTGGCGCGTCAACTTTGCGCACGTCATTTGGTGAGCCGCTGCTGATCCTGATGGGTCTGGTCGCGTTAGTGTTGCTGATCGCTTGCGCCAACGTCGCCAATCTATTCTTAGCACGCGCCGCGACACGACAAAAAGAGATTGCTGTGCGCGTCGCGCTGGGCGCGGGCCGCGGACGTCTTACACAGCAACTTCTAACCGAGAGCCTGCTGTTGGCGATGCTTGCTGGGGTGCTGGGATTGCTGCTGGCGCAGTGGGCTGATGCGCTGCTTGTTCGACTCGCTTCGACAGGCTCGAATCCGATACCACTTGATCTTCATCTCGACGCGCGAATACTCGGGTTCACGATCGCGGTTTCTCTGCTTACCGGAGTTCTATTCGGTCTCGCGCCGGCGATGCGCGCGTCGCGTGTGGATTTGAATGCGTTGCTGAAAGAAGGCGCGAAGGGGACCACGGGAAGCAGCTCGCAAGCAGGTCGATTGCCTGCGGCCAAAATCCTGGTAGTTGGACAAGTCGCGCTGTCGTTCGTGTTGCTGATAGTCATGGGTCTTTTCCTGCGCAGCTTTCAGAAGCTAACGCAGACCAGAATGGGCTACGACAGCGAGCATCTCTTACAATTCAGCATCGCTCCACCAAAGGGCTATCAGGGCGCCGCCGTTAATCAACTTCACAAGCGATTGCTTGAGCGCATACGCGCCATCCCCGGCGTGCGCAGTGCGAGTCTATCCTTGAGCGGACTCTTCAGCGGCACGGACCTGGGCATGAACATCTCGATCAATGGTTCCACGCCGGCACCCGGACAACAGATAAGCGCCTTCAACGATTATGTTGGACCGAACTATTTCTCGACCGCAGATATTCCAATCTTCTTGGGCCGCGAAATCGGGCCGGAAGACGAAGGAAACGCGCCGCTTGTCGGCGTGATCAATCAGACGATGGCCCGCACCTACTTCGGCGATGCAAATCCAATTGGGCGGCAGATCAAAGCCAGCGCGCCATTCGGAAATTTAGCCTTTACGGTCGTCGGAATAGTAGCCGACTCTAAACACGACGACCTGCGTACACCGAGCGGTAGTTGGTTTTACACGCCGTATTTCCATGTCTCGCGCCATCCGAACTTCTCATGGGCCACCAATGAGGTTCGTATCTCCGGGAACACCGCTGCCGTGGCTACAGCGATTCGCGCAGCAGCTAAGGATACCTCTCCGCTTATCGAGATGCCCGAGATTCACACGATCAATGAACTCGTGGGCCAGACGATTACGACGGAGCGTTTGATCACCACGCTTTCGAGTTTCTTCGGAATGCTTGCGCTATTGCTTGCCTGCATCGGGCTGTACGGCGCGATGTCCTATAACGTCGTGGGTCGAACGAACGAGATCGGAATTCGCATGGCGCTTGGCGCGCAACCGCGCAATATCTTTAGGTTGATTGCCAGACAAGGCATGACGCTGGTCTTGATCGGTATCGTCGTAGGACTGTCGGCGGCCCTTGCGCTGACACGTCTGATTTCCAGTTTGCTCTATGGAGTGAGCGCGACTGATTCCACCACCTTTGTTATCGTCGCCGTGCTACTTGCAGCCGTGGCGCTGCTGGCGTGTTATCTGCCCGCGCGGCGTGCAACGAAAGTCGATCCGCTGGTGGCGTTGAGGTACGAGTGACCATACGAGGAAAGAGTGAAG
>DASZZL010000070.1:0-5570 GCA_035545035.1 Pyrinomonadaceae bacterium | reverse complement strand
AAAGACCAGCGCCAACAAATCTTCCGCGGCCATGCGCTGCAATTGCGGCGGGACCTTGCCGCCGCTGCGCCAGCGCGGAATCGCCAGCGCGCGCGTCCCGTTCCAGCGCCAGCGAATATTGAACATCGGCGCATCGAGCAGCGCTTGCGTCAGTACGTCTCGCACAGTTTTCGAATTGAGATAGCTAAAGATCGTGTCGAGCGGAAAACTATGCGTGGGACCGAGCGAAAGCACGATCGAGTCTTCCGTAGCCGCCGCCTGCAACTCGAAATTGAAGGTGCGACAGAACCGCTTGCGCAGTGCCAGGCCCCACGCGCGGTTCAAGCGGCTGCCGAATGGCGCATGAATGACGACATGCGTGCTGCCGTTTTCGTCAAAGAAGCGCTCAGCGACGATCTGTTGTTGAGTGGGCATCACGCCCAGCGCTAACTTTGTCGTGACCAAATACTCGACGATCTGTTCTGCGGCGCCAGTCTGAAGACCAACTTCATTTGTGAGCCACTGCAAACTGGAAACGCGGACGTCCTCGTCCGCGTCGCTCGCTGACCCGTCAGTTCTGTCAGCGATCTCTGTTCGCAATCGCGAAACGGCTTCCGAAAGTTCTTGGCTGCGTCCGGGCGCTTCGCCCAGCCAGAAGGGAATTGTAGGCGGCTGACCTTTCGCATCTTCGACGCGCACGGCCCCTGGTTCGACGCGCTTGATGCGATATGAAGTGTTGCCGAGTTGAAAGATATCGCCGGCCATACTCTCGATCGCGAAGTCCTCGTTGAGCGTGCCGACAAACGTATCGGACGGTTCCAGAACGACGCGGTAATCAGCCGTGTCAGGAATCGCGCCGCCGCTCGTGATGGCAGCAAGCCGCGCGCCTTTTCGCGCGCGCAGGCGATGATTCACGGCGTCGTGATGCAGATACGCGCCGCGACGACCGCGACGGGTCGTGAAGCCTTCGGATAACATGCGCACCACCGCGTCAAAATCTTCGCGCGAAAGATTCCTGAAGGGATACGCGCGCAGAATCGTTTCGAACAGCGCATCCTCTGTCCATTCTTCGGGCGCAACGGCGGCCACGATCTGCTGAGCCAGTATGTCGAGTGGCTGCTCGGGAATCTCCAGATGATCGAGTTCGCCGCGCCGAACTGAATCCAGCAGCGCCGCGCATTCAACCAGTTCGTCGCGCGAAAGCGGAAAGACGCGGCCCTTCGGAAATCCGCTGACCGTGTGATTCGATCGCCCGATGCGTTGAAGTAAGGTTGAGATCGCGCGAGTCGAGCCGATCTGGATCACCAGATCGACCGCGCCAATGTCGATGCCAAGTTCCAGCGAGGCAGTCGCCACCAGCGCGCTCAGCTCGCCCGACTTCAGTCTTTGTTCCGCAGACAGGCGAAGTTCGCGCGCCAGACTGCCATGGTGCGCGGTGACGTTTTCGTCGCCGAGGCGTTCGCCCAAGTGTCGCGCTACGCGTTCAGCCATCCGGCGTGTGTTAACGAAAACGAGTGTGGTCTTGTGTTCGCGAATCAGCGCGGCCACGCGGTTGTAGATTTCTTCCCAAATCTCGTTCGACATCACGGCTTCGAGCGGCGAACCGGGAATCTCTATCGCCAAATCGAGTCGGCGCGTGTGTCCGGTGTCGATGATCGCGCAGCGTGGCGTGCCGTCGTCTTCAAGGTTGGCGGTTCCGACCAGAAACCGCGCCACTTCTTCGATCGGTTTCTGCGTTGCGGACAGGCCGATGCGCACCAAAGGCTCCTTGACCAGCGCCTGAAGTCTTTCGATTGATAGCGACAAATGCGAGCCGCGCTTGTCGTCAACTATCGCGTGAATTTCGTCGACGATCAGCGTGCGGGTCGTGCTCAGAATCCGGCGGCCGCCTTCGCTGGTCAAGAGAATGTAGAGGGATTCCGGAGTGGTGACGACAATGTGCGGCGGTTTCTTCGTCATGGCCGTGCGCTCGCTGGCGGGCGTGTCGCCAGTGCGTACAAGCGTGCGAATGGTTGGTGCCGCGATTTCCAGCGCTTGTAACTCTTGCTGAATGCCGCGCAAAGGCTCCTGCAAATTGATCTGAATGTCGTTGCTGAGCGCTTTCAGAGGAGAGACGTAGACGACCTGCGTTTCGTCAACGAGCTTGCCGTCGACTGCTTTCCAAACCAGGTCATCGATGGCTGAAAGAAATGCGGCGAGCGTTTTACCCGACCCGGTTGGTGCAGCGATCAAAGTGTGACGGCGCTGCTTGATCGCCGGCCAGGCGCGCGCTTGCGGCTCGGTCGGGGCAGGGAACTGCTTCCGAAACCATTGACGAACTGCCGGATGAAAGAATTCGAGTTCAGCCATAAAGGGCGGCCAGTGTACCACGAATGCAACGCCGTGTTAAGACGGGGACTGCAGTTAGCGTAGCTGAATTCTACCGGCGGTTCAATGATGGGCGAGCCAATGCAGTCAGTACCACCCGCGTGAGCGGGTGGGTCAAGCATTCCAGTCGCGGCTTGAGTACTGAACCCACCTGTTGACGCAGGTGGTACTGACCTCACCCGGCTTACGTTACAGAAAAGCCAGACTAGTTTGATAAGCTTCCGGTTGAGCGATGCCCAAAACCACAAGCGATTATCATCCAGCAGTCCACGCGCGAGCTGCTGCGCGCGGTGGAGGTTCCCGCCATCGAATTGAAATTCCGCGAAACATAAACCAGCTTGAGGTTAGTTTCGGTGATCGGCAGGTGAGGCTTACCAATCTGAACAAGCTGTTCTGGCCCGAGCTGAAGATTACTAAGCGAGACTTGCTTCAGTACTACGCGGATGTTTCGCCGGTGCTGTTGCCGCACGTTCGCGATCGCGCGATGGTGATGAAGCGTTATCCGAACGGCGCGGCGGGTGAATTCTTTTTCATGAAGCGCGCGCCGGCGCCGCGACCGGAGTGGATTGAAATCTGTCGCCTTCAACACGGCTCCAAGATGGTTGACTTCCCGATGGTGCAGGACCTCGCTTCGCTGCTCTGGGTGATTAATCTCGGCTGCATTGATCTCAACCAATGGTACGCGCGCTGCGACGATGCCGAGCGACCCGACTATCTTCACTTTGATCTCGACCCGGTTGCCGGGGCTTCGTTCGAGCGGGTTTGCGACATCGCGCTGATTCTGCGTGACGCTCTTTTGTCGTTGAAGATGCCGTGCTATGCGAAGACCACCGGCTCGCGCGGAATTCACGTGTACGTTCCGATCGTGCGCGGTCCTCTGCAGAAAGAAGTCTGGATGTTCGCGCGCAAGCTGGCGCGGGTACTCCAGGACGCTCACCCGAAACTAATCACCACGACCTACAACGTGGCGCGCCGTCCGAAGGGAAGCGTCCTGGTCGACTACAATCAAAATGCTTCCGGTCGGACGCTGGCTTCGGTTTACTCTGTTCGGCCGACTCCGCAAGCAACTGTCTCGACGCCGGTAACTTGGAAAGAAATCGAACGCGGGATCAGAATCGAAGACTTTCGTCTCGAGAACCTCCACAAACGGATTAAGAAGTTGGGTGACTTGTGGGCGCCGCTGCTAGCGGAGCGAAAGCGATTTCCGCTTGAGTCATACTTAAAGTGAATTCCGCGAGTCGCTGTCCTGGCTAGCCGAGAAATCACTTGAGGTGCCTGAGTCCGAGATTTCCGGCTGAAACGTTAATTAATCTGCTGTATTAGCAGTCGGCCCGTAGACGGCTAAGGTGTAGCGCAAGTTCGAAACTTGCACTACACGCGTCGGCAATCCTTCACTCTCACTGCAAGACGAAGTTGTAAATGATCGTGCCCTGCACCTTCACGGGCTGGCCGTTGAGAAGAGTTGGCGTGAAGCGCGCGCGTCGAGCGGCTTCTTCCGCGCTTGTTGTCAGGAACGAACTTCCGGAAACGGCGTGCGCGGACATCACCTTGCCTGCTTCATCAACCAGAATCTGGACTAGTACCGCGCCTTGCAGACGAATCTGTCTTGCCAGCGGCGGATATGGTGGCTGAGGCAGACTGATCGCTTTTGACGCAAGCACGCGCGAAGGGAGATTTTGCGTCGATGGCTTAGGCGGTATGGGGACGGGCGGCGGCGTAGTTGCTACGACGACTCGAACAGGCCCAGTTCCGTTGCAGGTTACGCAATCGCCAGGATTGCCCGGACCAAAACTTGGAGGATTGACGTTTCTGTTGCTTATCACTACCGGCCCCGTTACTGGCGGAACGTCAATTCCCTTTGTGCCCACGTTGTCGGGCACCTTGGTCGGATCGGTGGTTGGGGCAATCGCGACCGTCCGTTCCGCAACTCTGACGTTCGGATCCACGGGTGCATTCGATGGGACCGATTTGCGAATCGGCCGAGTTGGGCGGGGCGGATCCGCTGAGATGATTGGCGTCACAGGCGGCACCCAACTGAGCACTTCCAACTCATTACTCTGCGCTTCAAGTCGCGCGTCGTACGCGTAGATGCTCACGATCCCGGCGACGAAGAACAGCACTGCGTAGGCGGCAGCGGTCGCCAGAACGAATCGGCCCCGGCGTTTGAATTCCTTCCCGTGCGATTGGGATTCAATCAGGTTGGCAAACATCTCTTAGCTCCTCCTCGTTGCCGGTGCCGTCGGGTCAAAGAAGCTGAAGGGTTAGACACCGCCTCTGCCGAGCTTGTTCCGACGAAGCGAGTATGTAGGGGCGCACCTACGTGTGCGCCCGCAAGAACCTGAGAAAGTCGGGCGGGCACACAGGCCCGCCCCTACATTTACACTTGCGGCCCAATTCCTTTACGATAGCGCCGCCCTATAACCTTATTTTCCCGTAGGAGGCATCATGTCCACAGCACCTGCTGTCCAGGAAGAACTAAATCCATTCGAAATCGCCAAACAGCAATTCGATCGCGCGGCTGATTATCTCGAACTCGAAGAGTCGATGCGCGCCGTGCTCAGGACCACCAAGCGGCAGCTCATCGTTTCGATTCCGGTCAAGATGGACGGCGGAGAGACGAAAGTTTTTGAAGGCTATCGCGTGCAACACAACATTGCGCGCGGCCCGGCCAAAGGCGGGATACGCTATCACCCAAACGTGACGCTCGATGAAGTGAAGGCGCTGGCGTCGTGGATGACGTGGAAGTGCGCGACCGTCAACATCCCTTACGGCGGCGGCAAAGGCGGCGTGGTTTGCGATCCGAAGAGTCTGTCAATCCACGAACTGGAACGACTGACTCGTCGCTATGCGTTTGAAATTGCTCCGATCATCGGTCCTGACCGAGACATTCCCGCGCCCGATGTCTACACCGATTCGCAAACGATGGCCTGGATCATGGACACCATTTCAATGGTGCGCGGCCACACTGAGCTGGGCGTCGTCACCGGCAAACCGCTCTCGCTGGGTGGCTCGCAGGGACGCCACGAAGCGACGGCGCGCGGCGCGCTTTATGCCATACGTGAAGCATGCAAGGTGCGCGGGATGGATTTAAAAGGCGCGCGCGTGGCAGTGCAGGGCTTTGGCAATGCAGGTTCGATCATCGCGCGCCTCGTCGCGGAAGATGGCGCGCGCGTGGTCGCGGCCTGTGACTCGAAGAGCGGAGTTTATTCCGCGACTGGTCTCGA
>DASZZL010000069.1:0-15706 GCA_035545035.1 Pyrinomonadaceae bacterium | reverse complement strand
GCCGCGCTGACGAACTTCCAAAGGATCGTGGACGGGCTGGCCGCGAAAGCTGCAAAGGTAAGCGGCGATCAGGGCCCAGACGAGGATATCGAGTCGACTGCTCCAGTTTCCGACCTGGTCAAAGCCGCGATCATGGACAGCGGTTACGAAAACGCTCTGAAGGCTGAGAACAACGACGAAGCCGAAGCCCGTTTGGAAAACCTGCAAGAGCTGGTTAACGCCGCCGTTGACTATGACGAAGAGGGGCCGCAGGGCCTGCGTGATTTCATCGATCACTCAGCGCTGGTCTCAGACACTGATCAGTACAAAGGCGACGTGCCGGTAACGTTGATGACCGCGCACTCGGCCAAGGGACTCGAGTTTCCCGTTGTCTTCATTGTTGGCCTCGAGGACGGCCTGTTCCCACATTCGCGATCGTTGGCCGACGCGTCGGACATCGAGGAAGAGCGTCGCCTGTGCTACGTGGCGATGACGCGGGCCGAGAAGTACTTGTACGTCACTCATGCGGTAAAGCGCCGCGTCTATGGCGAAGAGTTGGCCTCGGAGCCTTCGCAGTTCCTAAACGAAATGCCGCTGGAATTGATCGAGGACATCTCACGTGGAAAATCGTGGCTGTCTTTTGCGCGGGGCTCAAAGGCGCTGGAGCGGGCGGCAGGCTCACTTGCATACGAATACGACGGATCGTCGGAAGCCGAGTACGTCGAGACTCCTTCCCAATCCGGGTTGGCCGGTCGAGTCAGCGCGAAGCGTCCGGGCAGCAAGTACGCCGGCAAGACCTACGACAGCGTCGACTCCATTGAGGAGTTCTTTCGCAAGCGCACGGCGCGGATGGGCGGGCACAAACCCGCTAGCCCGAAACCGGCAAACCCAACCCCCGGCCCTCTACCCCCCACGCCCTCAGACTTCCTTCCTGGCTCCTACGTCCGCCACGCCAAATACGGCCGGGGGCTGGTACTTCGCCGCGAGGGGACGGGGCCGGCCACGAAACTCACGGTCAGCTTTCCTGGCTACGGCCAGAAGAAGCTGGTCGAGAAGTATGCAGGACTCCAAAAGGACAGCTAAGCTCCCCCGAATCGCGCTTTTTTCTCAGCAATTCGGCACAAACCGTAGATTCTCTGCCTGAGGTCACCCTCGGGACGACTTGCTCGCGGCTGGACAGCCAGAAAACCGTGTGTTAGCTTTTTGGGCGTTAAGTTAAGGCGAACCTTCAAGGTTCGCTTTCTTTTTGGTCTTTTCAGCAAGCGCAGCACTAAGGATTTAACCCTAGCTTCGGCTGACCGCCTTCAGTCTCCTAAATACGAAGGTCGAGTCAAGGCAAGAACGACTCGCGCATAGCGCCGCTGAAAGGTTCCCGTAAACCATCGGACAGGAGAAACCGAATTTGATTAAATCGACGATTTTTGGAAGCGCTTTAGGTCTGCTTCTCGCCTTTTCCGTAATTTCCTACTCAAAGACCTTTATCCAGCAGCAAGATCCCAAGCCGGCCAAGATTCAGCAGCCGGCCATTTTGGAAGTTGCTGGACAGGTGCCCGAAGTAGTGGGACCAACTACGCCTACTGAAGGTGCGGCGGGAACCAGCCCAGCCGATTTGGCGGGTAATTCGACAGCTTCTAATGCCCACCTGCCGGCGACGGCCTCAGACTCAGGCGTAGCGCCCCAGACCTACACCGCCACGGCTTACAGCCTGCGCGGCCGAACGGCCAGCGGAAAGCCTGTGAGCCGAGGCTTGATCGCTGCCGACCCGTCAGTTTTGCCTCTGGGCACTCGGGTTCGGGTCGAGGCTGGCTCGTGGAGCGGGGAATACGTGGTTGCGGACACGGGCGGTGCGATCAAGGGCCGTCGCATTGACATCTGGACACCCACGACGCGACAAGCCCTTCAGTTCGGCAGGCGGCCTGTGAAGCTGACCGTACTCGAGCTCGGTGTTAAGCGCGGAAAGCCTGCATCGGTTCGCCCGCGGAGAGTGAATGAGCCCCTACCGGCGACACCAGGAGCTCAACAGGCAGCCAGGCAAGACAAATAATTCACAAAAACAAATCAGCTTTGACCTTCGGATAAGGGCGGGAGTCAGGAAACACCTACTCCCGCTTTTCGTTTTTGTTGGTGAAGCAGTTAAGATGCCTTTCAATGTCGAACGAGAGTGATTCTGCGCATGGAACATCGGCTCCCTTGGTCGAAGTCTGGCGCGGCCCGATCGTCGAATCGCGGCATCGCGGGCATATTGCTGCGGTGACCGGCGCGGGGAAAACGGTCGCCGCGCTGGGCGCGCCTGACACCGTCACCTTCGTGCGATCGTCAGGCAAACCTTTTCAAGCCCTTCCGCTAATAGTTTCGGGCGCGGCGGATCGTTTCGGATTCACGGTTCAGGAGATAACGATCGCTTGCGGGTCGCACAGCGGCGAGCCGGTTCACGTCGAAACAGTTCGCTCGATGCTGCGAAAAATCGGTGTCGACGAGAGCGCGCTGAAGTGCGGCGTTCACGAACCTTTCAGCGCCGAAGTCGCACGCGAGCTGGCGCGAAATCAGCAGCCGCCTAACGTGCTGCAAAATAATTGTTCCGGCAAGCACGCGGGCATGATCGCGCTGGCGCGCCAGGTCGGCGCGCCGACAGAGACTTACGACCAGTGGACGAACCCAGTCCAGCAAATGATCGGTCGAACCGTGTCGCAATTCTCGGATGTGTCGCTCGACAGGATTGCAATCGGCACGGACGGTTGTGGCGTTCCGGTTTTCGGAATTTCAGTGCGCGCCATGGCGCTGATGTACGCCCGACTGGTCGCGCCGCCCACTGCTTTTGATGAGCGCGCGCGCGATGCAGCCCAGCGCGTCGTGCGCGCGATGATTGAATTTCCGGAAATGGTCGGCGGCACGCAATCTCGTCTGGATACAGAGTTGATCAAGGCCGGCAACGGTCGTCTGATCTCAAAGATTGGCGCGGAAGGCGTCTACACCATTGGCGTTTTACCATGCAACGATTGGCCGAGCGGACTCGGCCTCGCGCTCAAAATTGAAGACGGCGACGACCATCGGGCGCGCCCGCCCGCAGTGATCGAAGCTTTGCGACAGTTGGGCGTGCTTACCGAGCGGGAATTGACCGCCCTTGCCGATTACGCGCCAACCGCCATTACAAATCGCCGCGGTGAGCGCGTGGGCGAGGCGCGGGCAGCCTTTGCGCTGAATGTAAACGTGAATGGCGAGTAACCAACCTTTTTTCGAGGAATGTGAATTGGACGAATCGAACGGAGCGAGCGTAGAAGCAGTCGCCGACACTCTGCCTAGCGAACCAGTTCTGCGCCGCGACGAATATGGAGCGACGGATTACGATTCGGTGCCGGATGTAATTGCATGGTTCCTCAACTGTGATCAGCGAGTCGCCACGATCAAACACCCGAAAGTCGAAGAGCTTTTTCAGTGGAAGCAGGAACAAAGCCGTCTGACTGGCGAAGACGTTTTCATTTTCAATCGCGCCGAAGATCGACTCGCCATTGGCATCATTCAGGCCTTGGCTCACAACCCGACTGAGCGCGAGCTGCACGCATGGATTGCTCAGTTAATAAACGCGCTCGATACGGCCTCGAGAGCTACCGAAGACGTCACCTCCGCTTATCAGCTGGACATGAGTGCCGCAACGTCTGTCGTCATTGAGTCCGGCAAAGTACCTGCCGCGACCGTGCGAATCGATTTTCTCATCAACTGCTGGCTGGAAACGCTCTGCACCGCTGAGATTCGCGTGCTGGGTTGGTTGTATCGGGAGTTATACGGCCGATCATTTCATCCCCAAAATTTCTAAGACCTGTTTTTCTCTGGTTGCCTTTCGACCGAAAGCAGTTCGACTACAGGCCTAACCGTGTTTGTTGGAACCTTGAAGCAAGCGGCTGGCATCGCTTCCGTCGTTTATCTCGTCGAGGTTAAGCCGTACCATGCCGCCGGCGTCTGAATATGCGTCAGCTTGCCGCTGTCGCGCGCGACGACGCCGAAATAGCAACGCGCCACACAGTCCCCCGACTCCGAGGCACAAGAGCACTGACAGGCCGGAACTCTCGAGTACTGCAATCACTACTCCGGCAGTTTTCTGGGCGAAGTATCTTTGGATTCGCTCGTACAGATGCGGGTCGTCGCCCAGCCATTGAACGACTTGCTCGTACCTAACCTGGTCGATTAACTCGTTCGCGGTCTTTTCATCCGGCGCGTTGAAAACAAAGACCGAATAGTTACCGACGCGGCGATATGCAGTCGGCACTGATTGGCTCAGGCTCTTCAGCTCCTGAATCTTCGCGACAATGCGGCGATCGTTATCACCGGCAAACTGCGGTGTGGTGAATTCGACAATGACGAGTTGCGATTGGCCGTAGTTTGCGGTCACGGCTTCGGTGCCGCCATCGAAGTTCAGTTCGTTAAGGACTGATTGATTCGAAATCGAATCACGAAGCGCGCCGATGTTGACGGCGTAGATTGCGTTTCGCTGCGCTGTTTGCCAATCCGGAAGGTGCTTAACTAGGACTGGCACGTCATCTTCTCCTTTATCCAAACGCTCAGCCAGCAGGCGGGACAAACTAACCTGATCGTCGAGACTCCTTTGACCCGGACCAGTCAGTCGAAAAAAAATCGGCCCTCTGACAAAAGCGCCGCCGCCGGACCAGAGGATCATCACGGGCGTGAAGTCTTCCGATTTCCAGCTAACCTCCGCCCGTCTGTCTCGAAGTCTCTTCGCTACCAGAGTTAACAATGAATAGGCGTCTGAATCTCTCCGTGTACTGATTGCTTCCACTGTGAACTTGTCGCCTAGTGGAGACAAGTAGTCCGCTTCGCGTCCCACGAAACTCGGATCATCGCCGCCTAATGAGGCCCTGAATACGTCAGGTCTGAGGATCTGATCTTCCTTGGCTAGTTTGATGGGTAACCTCTCTGGGCCGAGTTGATGGAACTTGCCGAGATCACCAGGCAGAAGTCTGGCGTGTTCCTGCTCGCGAGGCTGGCCGATAATGCAAACGCCGACCGTCGGGATAATCAAGCAAGTCGCGAGCAATCTTAGCCGTAATCCAACGATAAACACGCTTTCCATTTAGAAACTAGGACGCGCTAAATGTTCCAATTGGAGCACTGTCCACAACCGAGTCTAATGCCGGTGCCTCAGCTCGCGCAAAAGCAGGTCGGCATAGTGGCGCGGATCGTTGATGTTGTGAAGGACGGTTGTGCCGCCGATTTCGCTGGCGTTATCCACTACGACATCGCCAAAGCCGAGGATACGTTGGGGAATCGACGCTGAAACGGTGACGTCCTGGATTTTGGCCAGCGGAATATTGCGCGTGGTGCGCGCGATCAGGCCGTAATCGATTTCGATCTTCGAATCGGTTAGCGTATAGCGAACCATGTTGCGCTTCAGATGATAGTAGGCCGGAATCAGCAGCAGACCGAGCGCGACCGGCAGAGAGAAGTACCAGGGAATATCCACGAAGCGAATCATGGCCACCATAATCGTCAGCAGCACCGCCCCCAGCACCGCCGCCGCGTAACCGATCTTTATGAAGAGCAACGTCGGACGCACGGTGAAGATGACGCTTTCGACATCATCGTCGTGACCGTAAGGCGCGGGAACAGATGCCTGAGGCCGCGCGATTCTGGTTTCTTCAGAATCGCGGGACGCGCCGCATTGATCGCAGAAGCGGCTGTTCGGGTTGAGTGGAGCGCCACAACTAGCACATTGCATGACTTGTTAACCTCTCTTCGCTTATACGCTTCCTTTACGGTTCTCGATCCATCGATCTTCTGGCCCATGATACATAAAGACTGCACGTCTCCAAACGGAAAACGAGGCGAACCGCCGTTTAGACGCTTCGCCTCGTTGCAAAGAATTAGCCTGCAGCCGTTACTGGCTCATCAACTGCAATCTTCCGTCGGGCAATCGCACGGTGAGCACGGTCCGCTCATAGACAGTCAAAGGCGCTGATTGTTTGCTCTGCATTCGAGCAAGCTGCCCAGCAGTTAGCCGGGGCGCGTAAAGAGCCGCATTCGGATCGCGCAGCAAAGCGTAGCGCCGCGAAATACGACGAACGTACTCCTGAGTCTCAGAATACGGCGGGACGCGCCCACCGTATTTTTCCACCGCGCCTTCGCCTGCATTGTAACCGGCCAGGACCAGGTCGACATCTTCATCAAAGTGATCAAGCAGGAACCTGAGATAACGCGCGCCGCCTTCGATGTTCTGTCTGGGATCGAAGATGTTGGTGACGCCGTAACGCATCGCCGTGAAAGGCATCAACTGCATCAATCCACGCGCGCCCTTCGGCGAAATAGCGTGCGATTTGAAACTGGACTCCTGATGCATGATTGAATAAAGCAAGAGCGGGTCGACTCCGTTGTTGGCGCCGGAGTTGATCAGATACTCATCCACCTGCGCATTCCCGGTCGTATAGCCGCGAAGCGCTGAACTCTGGTTGACCGAAGCGCTGGCCAGCGAATCGTAGACCGAAGCCGTCGGTCCAGGTAGCGGTCGTGAATTGCTCGCTGGTGCGGACAAAGCCTGGCCGGCGTTGTTGGCATCAACGCTCATGATAGACAGGTTCGTCTTCGCTGCGCGCCGAGTCGGGGCTTTGCGGGCTTTGGCTGGTTCGACGCGTATCCGCACGCCGTTCGCGGTGTCAAAGTTATCGAACGAATAGCCGGAGCCCTGCGCAAAGACCGGCGCGCAACTAAAGAATACTAGGAGAGCAATGCGGGGGAATCTTGTCATTATCGCAATCGTCAGGCCGATCAGGTGGAATTCCCTGGGGTGTCGTGTGATGCGCTCCAAACGAGCCATCAACAATAGTACCAAAGCGGTTTAAGAATTGCCAACCATTTTGGCAGTCAGGTGAAAAGTTCTGAAGACTTGCAAGAATTTACTCAAAACCCGGTTAACCTCAGCGGCTCTATCAGGTGCCTTAAGTGACATAGATGGTACTTGACAGCAACAGTACTATGGCGGCACGGCTTGGCAATTTATGCGGCTTTATCATCTCGCGTGCTCAGCCACGCCTCCCCAAAATCGTAAGGAGTAAGGACATGAAGAAACTCCCTTTGGTTGTACTTTCGCTGCTGGCTGCAATCTCGCTTTCTGCGGCTACCCAGAATCAGAACGCCAACACGAACGCGAACACAAACTCGAATGGCGCGACGAACGGTAACAAGTCCACTAACGCGAATCGAAGTCCTATCTTTCGCGCCACCGCCGATCAGATTAAGCAAGCGCAGGCGATTCTCAAGCAGCGAGGCTTTTACGCCGGTGAGCAGATTGGAAAACTCGACACAGACACTCGTGCCGGCTTGAGAAAGTATCAACAGGCAGAAGGCTTGAAGGTAACGGGAACGCTCAACAAGGTGACGCTGGTAAAGATGGGGATCGCTCTCACTGAAAAGCAAAGGCTTATGTAGCCGGCCTGTAGGCTAGCGCTCGATTTGGTCGAGCAAAGATTGCAAGTCTGTCGGGAGAGGAGCGGTGAAGCGCAATTGTTCCGCTGTGCGCGGGTGGCGAAAGCCCAGCTGTTCCGCATGAAGAAACTGACGCCCCAACTTTGCAATCCGCGAGCGAATTACCGGATTGATTACCGTCTTGTCGCGGCCAGCGCCATAGCCATCGTCGCCGACAACCGGATGTTTCAGCCAGGCCAGGTGCACGCGAATCTGATGCGTGCGTCCTGTCTTCAACTCGACGTCAAGCAGGGTAAACCGTTCAAATCGCCGCCGAACTTTGTAAATCGAGAGCGCGGGACGGCCGCCTCGCACCACGGCCATGCGCGTGCGATTGCGCGGGTCGCGTGCGATCGGCTGATCGATTTCGCCACCTTCTTTTTCAATCTGGCCATGGACCAGCGCGACATACGACTTGAAAACTTCGCGATCGCGAAACTGATCGGCGAGATGTTCGTGGGTGTTTTCGGTTTTCGCCACGACGAGCAGACCAGAGGTTCCTTTGTCCAGACGATGCACAATTCCTGGTCGCACGGCACCGCTCTTGGTTGACAGTTGCTGAAAATGGAACGCGAGGGCGTTGGCCAGCGTGCCTGAGTCGATGCCCGCCGCCGGATGGACCACCATTCCCGCTGGTTTGTTGACCACGATCAAATCATTGTCTTCGTAAATAACTTCAACGGGAATATCTTCAGGTGCAAAGGATGCGGCCTGCGTCGGCGTTAACTCAATTTCTATGTGGTCGTTTGCCCGCAGCTTATGGGAAGGCTTTGAGACACCGCCATTAACAAGGACGTCGGCGTTTTCGATTAGACGATGCAGGCGCGCGCGGCTCCAGCCTTCGATGTGCGCAGCCAGAAACGCGTCCAGGCGCTCGCCTGCATCAGCCGGCGACACAGACAAAGTCAGCGAATTGGTCTCGGGTTGAGATGTTACGAGATCCGCTGTCACTGCTTGCACGGGGTGATCACAGCGTTGGCAGCAAGGTGATCGTGAATGAATTTGTCCGCATCGACTTCGATCAGTTCACCGTTGACGATCCAGGCTTTTTCGGTGAGCACGTCGCCGCTGCTGCACTTCGCGGGCTCGAGAAAAATATTCCAGGGCGAACCCCACTTCCGAGTGTCGCCCGTCAACTGCCGATAGCCAAAGTGCGGCGTCTTTTCGCGGTCTTCGCGCGACTCTGATTCGCTAACCACAGGATACGGCGCGCCCGCCGGGCCAAAGAAAGCTTTCACGTCGTCGCGTGATCCATATTCGCTGACGCCGACAATCTGAAAGCCTTGCGACTTATATTTCTCGTACAGACTCGCGGCCACCGGCGCTTCGTTGCGCCAGTTCGGGCACCAGGGCGCGAAGTACAGCACCATGACCAGCTTCTTTCCCTGCATCAACGCGCGCAACTCGACAGGCTTGTTACTCAGAAGATCGTTGTGCGTCCAGGCCTTGTAGTTGACAGTCTTTTCCAGCACCGGCGCGTATTCATGGCCGTCCTGCGCGCGAATCGCGGCGGGAGTGAGAATCAGCGCGAATAGAATTAGCATCAACTTTTTCATTTGTGTTACTCCAATCAAATCTCAAAGCCTGGTTGAGTGTTCATTCGATTCTTTGTGCCGTCGCGGATGCTTCGTTAAGCAACGGTTTGATCGCCGCCTCGAAATTCTCGCGCGACGTTTGCCCGATAAACTTCTGCCGAATGCGCCCGTCACGATCAAGCAAGTAGGTAACCGGCAGCCCGGGACCGTTACCAAACTTTGCCCCAATCTCTTCGGCGCCGCGGATGACTGTGTAATCCTGCTTGATATCCTTCTGAAAGCTCCGAATGGCGTCAGCCGTGTCCACGGGTGAGACCGATGCTCCCACAATCGAGAAGCCCCGCGCCTCAAGCTCGCGCTGCATGGCATTGAATTCTGGAATCTCTCCGCGGCACGGCCCGCACCACGTCGCCCAGAAGTTTAGCAAGACAACGCGGCCATGCAGCGATGCGAGACGAAATGGTTTACCTTCGAGCGTTTCAAACTCAACGTCAGGTGCAGGTTGAAACTTTACACTTGCGTTAGCAGGCGCATTGCCCTCCGGAGGCTTAACCTTCAGAAGGCTTTCCAGGTTGGGCAGCATCGACGCAAGTCTCGAACTCGCCAGCCAGCTCGAATATCCACTGGCAATCAGTCCTCCGATCAGAATCAAGACGATGCCTGAAACGACTTCGACCTTGTGCAGGTGTTTGCGAAACTTTGTATAAAAACCCAGGAATTGGTTGATGCCCAGCCCGGTAATCAGAAAAGGCACGGCAAGGCCGGCTGAATAAAACGTTGCGAGAACCAGCCCGCCCTTCCAGCCCCCGGTCGTTGCTGCCAGTGCCATGATGCCACCCAGGATTGGCCCGATGCATGGCGTCCATCCGGCCGCGAAAGCTATGCCTAGTGTCAGCGATCCCAAGACGCCGCGCGGCTTCTCGCTACTAAATTGCCGCGTGTCGCGATAGAGCCATTTGATCTTTAGCAACCCAATCAAGTGCAGGCCGAAAACGATAATTACGATGCCGCCGATAATTCGCACCCATGGGTTACTAAGAATCGACGAACCAACCAACCCGGCAGTCGCGCCCAATGCGATGAAGATCACCGACAATCCGATATTGAAAGCGATTGAGTTAACTACGACCGCGCGCAGAGCTGCGCTGCGCGAACCACCCTCGCCCTTCAAGTGATCGATGCTGACGCCGGACATTAGCGAGAGATAGCCGGGAACTAAAGGAAGGACACACGGTGACAGAAACGATAGCAGCCCGCCGGCGAAAGCTATGAGCATGTTAACGAGCGATATCTGCATGGCTTAACTTCGATTGAACAGTTTCCCAAACCACAGCGTCAAATTCAAATAGAGCCCCGATAGCGCTGAGATGCCGGCGAGCGCCGATAACCCCACCAGAAGCGGAACCTGCCACGATCCGGCAAAGAAATAAAAATGCGCCTGGCGAAAGTAACGCGTCAATGCGCCAGGTGGCGGCGTCTTGATCACCGTTCCGTTCTCGGCATCAATCAGCAGCGAATCCGCGCCCATGCCACCGATCACCTGATAGACCGGACGCCCGTCGCGCATCAAGAGTGTCAGCGCCGTCGTTGGCAATTTCTTTCCCGCAAACTCATTTGCCTTCGCCATAGCTTCTGACGGCAAGACGCGCACTCGCGTTGCATCGATGCTTTCAACCTTGCCGCCTTCGACAGCGTTAGGCCACGCGTAGAGCAGTCCGCTCGACGCCCACGCGAAAACAGGCACGGCGACGATCAATCCCAGCCAGATGTGTGTGCGGTAGATGAATGATCGCATTCTTTCAAACGTGGCTTACGGGTGCTTCACCGGATCTTCGTTTCGCCGAGTCTCCATCTCATTTGCTTGCGCTGGCTCTTCGATCAACTTCTTGATCATCTTGTTCAGCATCGCAGCCTCCTCGTCGCTCGATCCGATGGCGATAAGTCGTACGACGCCACGCCGATCAATTAGAAAGCTGGTCGGGATCGAAGAAACTGCGTAGTTCCGATCGTTCTCGCTCGAATCCGCTACAGCGAAGCCATACGGGATATGAAACTTCTTTTTGAAATCGCGCAAATAAACAAGCTCCTGCGTCTGCGTTAGCTGCTTGCCTTCAGCATGCCCGAAAAAGTTCGTCACGCCGAGAATCACCAGGCCTTTGTCTTTATAGGTCTCGTGCCATTTTTGCAGACGCGGAAACGTCGCGCGACAGGGGCCGCACCACGTCGCCCAAAAGTCCAACAGCACGACGCGCCCGCGCAACTCCGTGAGTTTGACTGGCGTCTGATCGATCCATTCTTGCGCCACGATGTCCCGCAGGGTCGGCGCTGAGACCGGCGCGTCGGTGAACGATTTGAAGAGATCGATGTTGGGTGCGATCGCCAACAAGCGCCGCAGAGCCAGCTTGTACAGGTTGCCTGACGGCAACGTTAGCGCGATTTGGCGCAGCTCTTGCGCCGCCGCGACCGCTTCATCCTTTTTCTTCAGCTTCAGATCGGCTTCCGAGAGCAACATAACTGCCTCGCTCAACATCTTGTCGCGCTCAAACGGCCCTTTGGTCTTCGCGACGAGCTTGGCGGCCTTGAACATTTCCTGCGCATGCGGTTGCGCGCGTTCGTAGTCTTTGGTTTTGGAATAGCTTGTCACCATCCAGCTTTCGAGATTGTAACGATCCTCGGCGACTTGCGGTCGACTCTTCGCGTACTCAGCCAGACGGCTTTCCGCCTCCGGCAACAAATTCCTTTTCGCCGCTTGGATCACCACGATCGCGCGCGCATTCTGCGCCGGCTCGCCCGTGGTGTTCGGATTCTCAGACAGAAACCGCCGCATCGTTTCATACGCCGCGTTGAAATTCCGCGCCAGGTTGTAGAGCAGGCCGAGATAGTAAACGTCTTTGCCTTCCAGCTTCCGCGTCGCCAACAAAGCAGCATAACGCCCGGCAAGATCGCTTTGCTCCTGCTTGATTTTGTCTGCCAGCCGCGCATCGAAGGGCATGTGCCGCTTCTCAAAGTCATCAAACCTTTTCTGCGCGTAGTTGTCGGCGTCCTCGAAGAGCTGCGTGGCGGTCCGCGAGTCATTCAGATCGGCAGGCTTTTCGGCGTTTGGTTTGTTTGCTTCGCGGGCGAGAGAAGTTGCGCTGGCGTCTTTCACGCGACCGGATTGCGCCGATGCTGAGCCAAATACTCCCAGGCAGATCAACCACAGCGGTAGGGCTTTTGAAAAAATCTTCATGGGAAGCTTATCGATCTACGAATGTCAGTGAGCGCCGAATTACTGCATATGACGAGATCTTACGCGGCGAATTCATAAACCGGGGTTTCAATGGTTCGCTTCGGCTTCTTCTGTTCCCAGACGATTTGCTGCAGCTGCTCAACAGTCTCTGGAGAAAAGAACTCCTCGCCAGTCTCAGGGCATACTTGAGCCGGTACATTCTCGATGAGGTAAAGCTTCCCGTCGTTCTCGATCGTGTAAGTCACCTTGCGCTCGACCAATGTCTCTTTTGACGAATCAGCGCTCATCTCAGGTTTTCCTCACTTTGAAATCTAACCATGACTCTGAATTACTCGAATTGCCCTGCAGCAATCTTGGCACGAATAAGCTCAATCATACAAAGCTCGGGGCCTTTGAAACAGCAAATCGGTTCGGCGAAAACGGACCCAGGTTCGGCGGACTCGCACCATGCACAATCGCATCCGCGATTATCTCGCTAGTAATCGGCGCCAGCAGAATTCCGTTGCGATAATGCCCGGTGGCGTAGAACAGGCCTTCGATTCCTTCACATCGACCGAGCACGGGGAGATCATCCGCCGCGCGCGGTCGAAAGCCGGCCCACGAAGCTAACAAAGGTAGATGAGCCAGCGCTGGAGCAATCTCAACCGCCATTGTTTTGATTCCATTGACGCCTTCGTCGGTTACGCTCTTATCAAAGCCGACGCGCTCGGCAGTCGAGCCGGCCAACACACGCCCATCACGACGCGGCACCAGATAACCGTGCGAGCTGTAAATCACGTGACGCGCGATTTGTGGCCGCGCTTCAAAACAAAGCATCTGCCCACGAACTGGTTCGATTTCGATCGACGGCAACGATGCGCCTGGCGAGTTGATGAATGATGTCCACGCGCCGGCCGCGAGTACAACGATCGGCGCGCTGACAACGCCGTGCGACGTTTCGACTGCGCAAACCTTTCCATGCTCAATGCGAACGGCGCGTACTTCACAATCGGTCACCAGACGCACGCCGAGTTTCTTGTTCGCCACGGCCAGAGCTTCTACCAGCTTGCGATTCTCAACCTGGACGTCATTCGGAAAGCGCAGCGCGCAACGAACCTTCGCAGAGATGCACGGCTCCAGCTTTCTAGCGTCATTGGCGTCCAGCAGCTCAACGCTCAATTCCGCGCGCGTCTGCCACTCAAATCGGCGGCGCAGTTCGTCTCCGTCTTCCTGAGTAAAGCCGAGATAGAGCGTGCCCGTCGCGTCCAACTCAACATCGACGCTGGTCTCTTCGCGCAAGGCACTTGCAAACTTGGGATACATGTCGCGGCTGGCGCAGGCGAGCTGGAAAAAACTGTCGACGCGATCGGCTTCGACCTGTGGCCCGAGAATTCCGCCCGCCGCCCACGAAGCTTCCGCGCCGAGCTGCCCGCGTTCAATCAGGATCACGTCGCGCACGCCGCGCTGCCGGAGCGCACGCGCAATCGTCAACCCAATGACCCCGCCGCCAACTATGGCGGTATCAGCAGTTCTGTTTGGTTCGAATGACATGGCGAGTGATCAGCGGTCTGTGTCCTGGTTGTCAGTTGCTCGTTGAAGCTTTATGCTGAAACGTCATGGTGAAGAGTCCGCGAAGCGGACGCTTGAAAATAGCCCAGCACTTTAGTGCTGGGTAAGCGTTAATAAAGAGACCCCAGCTCGTGAAACGGGCGACAGATGATGCGGTCCAGCGGGATTTCAGCCGTCCGCATCGCGGCCTAGGTTTGGAAATTGTTCCTGTGTCCCAGCGATAAATCGCTGGGCTATTATCAATCGTCCGCTTCGCGGACTAGATAAGAAATTCTGCCCACTGCCTTCTGCCTACTGATTTTATGCATCGTATCACACTGATTCCGGGCGATGGCATCGGCCCCGAAGTCGCTTCCGCCGTCGTGCGCATCATCGAAGCTTCCGGCGCACAGATCGAATGGGAGACGCATTACGTCGGAGCGATCGCTCTGGAAAAATTCGGCGCGACGCTGCCGGAAGAACTTCTCGAATCAATCAAGCGCAACAAGGTCGGACTAAAAGGTCCGGTCACAACTCCGGTCGGCAAGGGCTTCACTTCCGTTAACGTCGGTTTGCGCAAGGCTTTGGATCTTTACGCCAACTTGCGGCCAATTCGAGCGCTACCGAATATTCCCTGCCGTAATCCGGGTCTCGATATCGTCGTCGTGCGCGAGAATACCGAGAGCCTTTACTCCGGTCTTGAGCACGTCGTGGTTCCCGGCGTGGTCGAGAGTTTGAAGATTATTACTGAGAAAGCTTCGACCCGGATCGCGCGTTTTGCGCTTGAGTTTGCTCGCCGCGAAAAGCGAAAAAAGATCACCTGTACGCACAAAGCAAACATCATGAAGCTGTCCGACGGTTTATTCCTCGAATGCTTTCACAAAGTGGCGCAGGAATATCCGGACATTGAAACCCAAGACATGATCATCGACAACGCGTCGATGCAGCTTGTGATGCGGCCTGAACAGTTCGACGTGCTGCTGTGCGAAAATCTCTACGGCGACATCGTCTCGGATCTCTGCGCGGGTTTGATTGGCGGATTGGGTCTGGTGCCCGGCGCCAACATCGGCGAAAAAGGCGCGGTCTTCGAAGCGGTGCACGGCTCGGCGCCCGACATCGCAGGCCTTGGCATCGCCAATCCCACCGCACTTTTGCAGTCAGCGATTCTGATGCTGCGTCACATCAACGAACGCGCCGCGGCCGATAAGATCGAAACCGCCATGCTGAAAGTTTTCGAAGAAGGCCAGATCCGCACCCGCGACATCGGCGGCGCAGCGACAACCGATGAGTTTGCGGATGCGATTATTGAGAAGATGGGTTAAGTCTGTCATGACGCCAGCGATTGATTCACAGGAACTGGCTCGCCGTTTCAACGAAGAAGAGGCGGTGTGGCGGCGCTACGACGAAATACGAGAACTAAGACGGCGGCTCGGCTCGGATTCGCCGCAGTCGGAGGAAGTTTTAGATCACCTCGACTGGCGGGAAGCGAAGCGGCAGTGTCTCACCGTCCGCGCCGTAGGCTTTTTCTCTCGCTCGCAAACATGAAAACCAACCCTCCCATCGAGTCCCTGATTCTCACCGTTCGCAACGAGCGAGTGATGCTGGCCGCCGATCTCGCGGCCGTCTACGATGTCGAAACGCGGGCACTCACTCAAGCGGTCAAACGCAATGCAGAACGCTTTCCGGGAGACTTTATCTTCCAACTAACCGCGCAGGAATTCAGTGAACTGAAATCGCAGGGTCTCGTGACGAGTGACGGACGCGTGGCTTTAAGATCACAAACTGTGATCTTAAAGCGCGGGCAGCATGCCAAGTATCCGCCTTATGCGTTCACTGAGCACGGAGCAATCATGGCCGCGATGGTGCTCAATAGCCCGCAGGCGGTCGCGATGAGCGTGTATGTGGTACGGGCTTTCATCCAGATGCGCGAGCAACTGGCGGCGAACAGGGAAATTCTCAAACGGCTGGC
>DASZZL010000068.1:0-2208 GCA_035545035.1 Pyrinomonadaceae bacterium | reverse complement strand
GAATCGGATGCCTGAATCGTCACTTCTCGGGTGGCGGGCGGAGCGCTGATCTGAACTTGAAAGTTACCGTCGCCGGCCGCGGTCGCTTCGCGGCCTGAGACGCGAACGCTTGTGCCGGGCGATGTCGTGCCGCGAATGAGGTACACGTTGCCGCCCAGATACACGGCCGTTAAGTTTGACACGGGGACAGTAGCGGCGCCGGGGCCCTGCGTAGTGACGATAAACTTTAGCGGATCGCTCCAGTCGCTCGTTTGTCCCGAAGGAGCCGTCGCGCGGATGCGCCAGAAATAAGCCGCCGGACGCAGGTCGCTGGCATTGAACTGAGTGGCGACTAATTGATCGCGCTCGATAACTTTGCCTTCCTTAACAAAGAAGGGCGAGGTCGCAACTTCAACACGGTAATAGGACGGCACGCCCGATTGAGGTTTCTGCCAGCGCAGCGCAACCGTAGCCGCCCCGTTTCCATTCACAAAAACTTTTTCCAGATCGCGAGGCTGAAGCGGCTGCGGAACGTCCAGCAACCGTTGCGGTTTGGACATCGTTCCAGTTTGATTTACGGAGACATAATCGCCGCCTTGCAGAGAGGCGCGCTCGCCGCTTCGGTTCACGCTTTCCACGGCGCCGCTGTTGACGCGAATTTCTTCGGTGCCTTCCGGATTGACGCCAAAGCTGGCGGCGGTCTGCCCTCCGATCTGATTCTGCGTCTTTGGCGTCTCGACGATGTTCTTCGCATCTCCGCTTTGTTGTTGCGTGCGCACCAGCATCTGCCCGCTGTCCACCACGACGCGCACGTTCGAGCGCTTGCCGTCTTCGGCGCTGGCGTTGTCGCGAATGATGATCGTGCTGTTGGGCCGCACTACGACTGTCGAGCCGTCCGCCATGCTGATGCGCGCACGCCCGTCAGCCTGAGTTTGCACCGTGTCGCCAGGATAAAGCTGCGTGTCATTGTTCGCGACAATCACTTCGCGCGTGGCCGAGCGAATCAGTCGCACGTCTCCCTCGAACGACATGAAGCGCGCGCCCGCCGGCAAATCAGTTCGCATGGCGACATTCTTTAGCGGGTTGCCATACTTCCAAACGTACAGCGATGCACCCGCGACCAGCGCGCACGAGATGAGCACGAGCAGAGCGATGTATATCGCGCGCTTTTGAATTACCCACCACTCGATTTCGAAATGGCTGACCCTGGTTGCCATCAGTGCTTTCTTGTCTCTAACTTCTAGGAGTGAAGACCGGCCGGAAGAGGGCCTAACTTGACCAAACGTAGTTTAACACACCGTCGCGGACGCGTTCAAGAAAGTCATTTTGGGCCGGTTTAGCGGGTGTTTTGCTGCTCTTTGGGATTCTCACTTATTTGACGTAGATCGGATTGGAAATGATCCACGGCTGGCGACCGGCTGGCGAAGGAAGTGAATCGAGATAGGTCTCGACGCGGTAAGTGCCGCTGCTGTCGATCGAGAATCGCGCCGTTGTGCCCGACTTCTGATCGATCACATTTCCGTTTCTGAAAAGCACGAAGCGGCTCGTGAGAGGTGCGCTCGCTGTCAAACTGTTTCCGCTTCCGAAAACGATTTCGTCTCCCATGATCTTTGCCTCTGAACCTTCGGTCGCAAAGCTAAAACCCTTGGCGTTGCTAAAGAGATCAAACGAGATGTAACAGTGACCTTGGGAGATTGCTTCCAGCAAAGACTCGCGCGTCAACCCTTTGTCTTTCTTAATCAGCACATGGGTGCGGACGACGCGAAAGCTGCGTTCGTAAGGATCGAGCTTGATGCCCAGCCACTGTTTGCCGGACGCGACGTTCACGCTTAATCCGACGTTCGAATGGGCATCGTTGCCGGCGGTTGCCACCAACTTGCGATTACTCGCGGAGATCGCTTCATCCCATCGTTTCAAATTCTGGGTGGGCCGCGCAAAGAAATTTGCGAACATTAGATCCGCGTAGCCGCGATAAGACCAGAGGCCATCGAAGAACATTACCGCCGCGTTACTTTGCTGCGCGTTAGTGAACAGATTGTAAACCTCGACTCCGTCAACGGAACTTGGTCGCCAGTTCTGAGAATCAGTTGGGTAGGCGACGAGAGCGAGACCTCCTTTTGCCTTCTGCTTGTCGACAACTTCCTGCGTTGGTTGCGAACCTGCTAGTTTCGCTGTTTCGGATCCCGGAATCAGCAGCAGTCGATCGCCATTCGCGGTCACGACTTCGTT
>DASZZL010000067.1:0-13320 GCA_035545035.1 Pyrinomonadaceae bacterium | reverse complement strand
TTACCGTCTGACCGCGGACGATTTCGTTTACCTCATCAACCATAGCGGCGCGCGCGTCGTCTGCGCACACGCTGATTATCTGGCGGCGGTCGACAGCATCCGATCGCAGCTTCCGGGTGTCGAACACTTCGTGGCCCTCGAAGGAGAACGCGCGGGCTGGCTGGATTACGAAGCGCTGGTTAAGCAAGCACAAAACGAATTCAATCGCCCGGAGATTAGCGAAAACGATCTGCTGACGATTAACTACACCAGCGGCACAACGTCGCGTCCCAAGGGCGTGATGATCACGCATCGCAACGCTTACATTAATACGGTCGGCACGCTGGTTCATCAACATATGACCTGCGCCGATCGTTACCTCTGGACGTTGCCGATGTTTCATGCGAACGGCTGGACCTTCGTTTGGACGGTGACGGCCACAGGCGCTACGCATGTCTGCTTGCGAAAAGTCGAACCGCGCGCGGTCTTTGAGTTGATGGCGAAAGAGCGCATCACGATGCTCTGCGCCGCGCCGACTGTCTTGATCTCTCTGGCGAATGCGCCGGAACAGTTGCGTCGCGCAGCACCGCGCGGGATTCGCGTGGTAACGGCCGGCGCGCCGCCGGCGGCTTCGACAATCCAACGGCTCGAAGACGAACTTGGCTGGACGATCACTCACGTCTATGGCCTGACTGAGACCGCGCCGTTCATCACCGTGTGCGAGCCACGCCCGGAGCACGCGGAACTTTCTTCGGAAGCGCGAGCAAGAATCAAAGCACGGCAGGGCGTTGAACTGATCACGTCGGGCGAACTGCGCGTTGTTGATGAGGATGGAAGCGAAGTGCCGCGCGACGGCGACACCCAAGGCGAAATTGTCGCGCGCGGCAACGTGATCATGGCCGGCTACTACAACGACCCGGAAGCCACTGAGCAAGTAATGCGGGGCGGCTGGTTTCACACTGGCGATGCCGCCGTAGTTCATTCAGACGGGTACGTGGAGATTCGAGATCGCTTGAAAGATGTAATCATCAGCGGCGGCGAAAACATTTCATCGGTGGAAGTCGAAGGCGTGCTGCTGCGGCATCCGTCAGTGCAGGAAGTCGCGATCGTTGGACTTCCCGACGAGCGTTGGGGCGAAGCGCCGCATGCATTCGTAGTCCTCAAGGGCGAAGCGATCGCAACCGAGGATGAGTTGCGAGAATTTGCGCGCGCAAATCTCGCGCACTTCAAAGCACCGCACACGTTCACGTTCATCAGCGAACTCCCCAAGACTGCCACGGGCAAGATTCAGAAGTACGTTTTGCGAGCAGGGCGGGCGGGGATCGCGCCTCAATGATCGCGCAAAAGCTTGCGGGCAAGCGAGCGTTTGTGATAAACGCGCGGTCACAGTTAACTGAAGTCTAGTAACGGAGGAGTTAAGACTATGGTCAGAGCAGTCCTTGCGGTGATTGGTTCTTACGTGTTGATGTTTGTGCTTTTGTTTTTGTGTTTCACTGGCGTCTATCTGACATTGGGTGTGAACTTTGCGTTCAGGCCCGGTGTATATGATGTCTCGCATCGGTGGCTGGCGATGGCGCTCGCGGTTAACTTCGTTGTTCCGGCCATTGCTGGTCTGGTTTGCGCGGCGATCGCCAAGGGCGGCAGGGCGCCGATTGCATTTGCGGTGCTGGTCCTGGCCGTCGGGTTGCTCCTTGGCGCGCTCAAAGGCCAACCGCAAGGCCCGAACGTTCGCACAGGCGATGTTCCGAATATAGAGGCGATGCAGCACGCCAGAAACCCGGTTTGGGCGGTATTCGGGATGCCGTTTGTCGCCGCGATAGGCGTGCTGGTGGGCTCGCGGCTGAGACGTAAGTCTTAACCGGTGAAGTCTTGGCACTTCGGAAAAGTCCCGTCCTTGAATGCAGCGAATAACGCTCGACGCCCAACGACGGTGTTGACGAGGATCCTCGCCCGTCTACCACTGATCTCGCTGCTTGCAGTCTTGTGGCTGAGTTGTTTTTCGGGCCTCGCCAAATCTGCGTTGGTTGATCTGGTTGACGAAGGATTCTATGCGACGCTCTCCCGCCAAATGTTGGAAACCGGCGACTGGATAACACCGCGCGCCGGCCCGCAAGTCTATCTGGAGAAGCCGCCCCTCTTTTACTGGGCGCAAGCATTATTTATTCGCTTGCTGGGCCCGGGTGTTCTGGCGGCGCGCTTACCATCAGCCCTGGCAGTGGCGGCCACCTCACTAATCCTTTGGTTTTGGATGAGAAAGCGAGGGCACGAACTCGCCGGCTGGCTGGCGGCTATCTTCTACGCGCTGTGTCCGCTGGCGATGGGGATGGCGCACATCGGCATGACCGACGCGCTCCTAACTTTGTGGCTGACGCTCGCGATCATCGGATCAATTGAGGGCTATAGCGGAAAGCGAGCGGGCTACTTGCTGATGGCGCTTGGCGCCGGCATGGCGACGTTGACGAAGGGACCCATCGGCTTTCTGCTGCCGGGCGCAACTTTTGTGTTGTGGCTGACATGGAAACGCGATCTGAAGGAATTGCGCAAGCCAATCTGGTTACTCGCCGCGGTATTGTTCACGGCGTTAGTCTTGCCGTGGCATCTGGCTGCGTGGCGAGCCAACGGCGATTATTTTTTGCGCGAGTACTTCTGGCAGAACCATGTTCAGAGATTAATCGGACGCGCCTTTGGACATGAACGCCCGATTTGGTTCTACGTTCCGGTTTTGGTCTGTGCAAGCTTTCCTTTCATCGCGTTCGTTCCGCGCGCCTGGTGGAAAGAGATTACGAAAGCCTGGCACAAGAACGACGACTCCAATTACACCGCAATGTGGGCGTTGTGGGCTCCGCTTGTCCTTCTGTTCTTTTCGCTTAGCGCGTCGAAGCTTCCCAATTACATTTTGCCTGTACTGCCGGCGCTGGCAGTCCTTGTGGGTTTGCACGTCGCTGAGTTGCTGAGGGAGCGCCGCGCCTTGGGCCGCTTGGAAGGATTCGTTATTGGTCTGGGAATGCTGATTAGTTTGGTTCTGGTATCGTGCGGTGTGCTGGGACTTCGCTGGCGCGGTGCGCCCTCGCCGATTCCTTATTCCGCTAAACTCTTATCTGGCACGATCGGCTGGCAGTCGGGCCCGATGAACGACGCGCAGGTTTGGTACCGACTCAGCCCATTCACAGTCCTGGCTCCGCACACGCTCTTTTTCGGATTGTTGTTACTGGCGTCAACCGTGCTGATTTTGTTGTGGCGACGAAACATGGTTCGCGTGGTCAGCACAGCCGCGACGCTGTGCCTTTGCCTGGCAGTCACGTTTGCGCACGTCGCGATGCCTGCGTGGAGCCGCTTTGACATCGAACCCTTGTGGCAACTCGCGGAACGTGCGGGTCCCTCGTTGCAAGCAGGTGAGCCACTTATTCTTTACGGCTTTCACCCGCGACGCACGAGCGTGCGGTTCTTGTTAGGCCACCCTGATCTCATCACCGAAACTACTGACGCGCCCGTGTTGCAGCAAGTGGTCGGCAAATATCCACGCGGCCGCATCCTGACGATTGACGGAAGTCCGTTGCCCGGGTTTGCGGCATCGGTGCAGGTCGAGCGTACTGCCGGACGTTGGGTGCTCTGGCGTTTTGAACACTGAGGTCAGTACCACCTGCGTAAGCAGGTGGATCCAGAGGTCAACCCCCTGCCTTGAGTCTTTGATCCACCCGCTGACGCAGGTGGTACTGACAAAATCACGCACGTCCTACATGGAAGCAAAAGGGCGAGTCCCTACAAGTCGGGACTCGCCCGAAAATCATGGTGGGGATGAGAGGACTTGAACCTCCACGATGTCACCATCACAGGCTTCTGAGGCCTGCGCGTCTGCCAGTTCCGCCACATCCCCGAACCTTTGAATTCTAGGAACGCGACTGGGCAGTGTCAAGACAACTGCTTCTGCCGTTGTGAACATGCGAGCCGTTTGCCGGGTCATTCGCGCAATTGTATAGTTAACGCGCGAACTCGTTTTGGATGATTCAAACTGCAAATAAGATTGAAAGTTTGCGCGAGCGCTGGCAGGAAGTTCGCGCTCGAATCGGCGCGGCTGCGTTGAAGAGCAACCGGCGACCTGAAGAGATTACGCTGGTGGCGGTCAGCAAAACTCATCCGGCGGAAATCATTCGCGAGGCGATCGCTGCCGGCGTGACAGACCTCGGCGAGAATCGCGTGCAGGAAGCTGAAAGTAAGATTCCGGAAGTGGGCCGTCACGCAGCGCGCTGGCATCTGATTGGGCATCTGCAATCTAACAAAGCGCGGCGCGCAGTTGAGTTGTTCGACGTGATTCATTCGCTCGATTCGGTGGCGCTGGCGCAACGCCTCGATCGGATGTGCGTTGAGCTAAACCGAGACAAGTTGCCGGTCATGATTCAAGTCGATCTCAGTCACGAGGCCACGAAGTCGGGAGCAGATGAAGCCGAGGTTGCGCAGACGGTCGAGGTGTTGAAGCAATGTGAGCGTCTGCGCCTGACGGGACTGATGACGTTGCCTAGTTATTTTGATGATGCTGAACAAGTGCGTCCATTCTTTCGAAAGTTGCGGAAGCTGCGCGACGAACTTGGTTCGCAAGGAGCGTTCGGCGATTTGCGCGGCGAGCTTTCGATGGGCATGACGCACGATTACGAAATCGCGATCGAAGAAGGCGCAACCATCGTTCGCGTCGGCACGGCGATTTTTGGCGAGCGAATAGTTTAGAGTTCGGAGTGCGTAGTGCGGAGTTAACACCGAACTCCAAACTCCGAACTCCGCACTCCGCACACCGAACACTTATGTTTGTGATTCAGTCAATCGCTTCTTTCATCACCCCGGCACTTTTCACGGTTACCGCTGCGGCGATTCTGCTGATCCTTTTACGTTCGCTTTTCAAGTACCTGGATGTGAACCCGTTCAACTGGTCGGCGCGCACGGTCGGACGGCTTACCGATCCAGTGATCAATTCAGTGCGACGGATGCTGATCGGGTTCAGGATCGAGCCAAGAGTCGCGCCGTTCGTCGCGGTGGTTTTGATAATCGTCTTTGGTTATTTCACGTTCATGCTCGTCGAGAACGTCCTCAACACCGTGGCCGGCATTCTCTATGCGCTCTCGCGTCCATGGGCCGGAGCGCCCGTAGCAATAATCGGTTATCTCATCTTTGGTTTTCTCGGGCTCTACACTTTGCTGATCTTTCTGCGCATCCTCTTTTCGTATCTGACGACCGGCTACGCCAACCGCTGGATACGATTTCTGTTTCGTTCAACTGAGCCTTTGCTCGCGCCACTGCGCCGCATGATCCCGACGGTAGCAATGTTCGACGTCTCGCCAATCGTCGCCTTCGTTATCCTTTACCTGCTGCAGTTTGTCGTGGCGGGTACGCTCTTGCGAGGCTGGCCGGTGCGGTTTTTCTAAGGTCGTAAATGGTGAATCGTAAATCGTGAATAGCTTGATTGGGTTCGGCGGGCGGTACCTCATCAAGAGGTTAAGCTGTTCCGCCTTGACCACGAAAGCCTGTTTTTTGCCGTCCGATTCTTAACCGATTTACGATTTGCTATTTACGATTCACCATTTACGAATTACTATTCACCCGAAAGTGATTCGCTATTCACAGGACCGCCGCCTCACTTTCGCGGTACGCGTCGTTCCTCGCGCGTCGCGTAGCGAGATTGCGGGTGAGTACAATGGCGCCTTGCGAGTTCGCATCGCGGCGCCACCTGTTGATGGAGCGGCGAACCGGGAGCTGGTTCGTACTCTGGCGAAAATTTTCAAATTGCCGCAAAATGCAGTCGAGATTATTTCGGGAACGCATTCAAAAAGCAAAACGGTTCGGGTCCGCGGCGCGGACGCTGCAACGCTGGAGCAATTAATCCTTTCAAAATAGACGAGTGGAACTGAAATCCATTTCGCATTATCGAATTCTTGAAAAGCTCGGCGCGGGCGGCATGGGCGAAGTGTATCTCGCCGAAGACACGAGACTCGGTCGCAAGATTGCGCTGAAATTGCTGGCCGAAGAGCTGACGCAAAACCGCGATCGCCTGAGTCGTTTCGATCAAGAGGCTTATGCCGCTTCAGCTTTGAATCACCCAAACATCCTCACGATTTATGAAATGGGTGACGAAGGCGGGCGGCACTACATCGCCACGGAATTTGTCGATGGCGTGACTCTGAGAAAGCGCCTGCACGCTTCGCCGATGGAACTTGCCGAAGTGCTCGACACTGCTATTCAGGTGGCCGGCGCGCTGGAAGAAGCTCACGCCGCCGGCATCATTCATCGCGACATCAAGCCAGAGAACATCATGGTCCGGCGCAACGGCCATGTGAAGGTTTTGGATTTCGGTCTCGCGAAGCTGACCGAGAGACAATTCGGCGGCGAAGAACCGGACGGCGAGGCCGTGACGCGAGCGCTGGTCCAGACGGATGCCGGCGTAGTCATGGGCACGTCTCAATACATGTCGCCCGAACAAGCGCGTGGCAAGCCCGTGGATGCGCGCACGGATATCTGGAGCCTCGGCGTCGTGCTCTACGAAATGGCGGCCGGCCGCGCGCCGTTCTCTGGTGAGACCAAGACGGACGTACTTGTGTCGATCACCAAGAACGATCCCCCACCGATCGCCCGCTTCGCGCCGAATCTGCCTGCTGAGTTCGAATGGATCGTGATGAAGGCATTGCGCAAGAACATTGACGAGCGCTATCAGACGATCAAGGAATTAGAGACAGATTTGAAGAAGCTGAAACAGCGGCTCGAGTTTCAGACCGAGTTGGAACGTTCGATGCCTCCTGGCAAGTTGACTGGTTCGTTTAGTGCTTCCGGCCTCGGCTACGCCGACACGGAAATCCTGGCATCGCTGCCGGGCGTCCACACGTCGGTTCCGGGCGCGGCAAGATCCACCGGCCAGGTGCCCAGCGCCGCGCAGACGCGCGTGTCGAGCGCTGAATACATTGTTGGCGGGATCAAGCGTCACAAGATCGCCGCGGCAATCGCCGGGCTGGCTATCGTGCTAATCGCCGTCGCCGTTTACTTCTATTATCCGCGCCAGCGCGTGACGCTCACTGACAAGGACACCATTCTGCTCGCGGATTTTCTCAACACTACCGGCGATCCGGTTTTTGACGGAACGCTCAAGCAGGCACTTGCGGTTCAGCTAGGTCAGTCGCCGTTCCTCGACATCTTTTCTGAAGAGCGCGTGCGCGACACTTTGAAGTTTATGAATCGCTCGCCTGACGAACGAGTGACGCGAGATGTGGCGCGCGAAATCTGTGAGCGACAAGGCCTCAAAGCGATGTTGCTCGGATCGATCTCGAGCCTGGGTAGCAGTCATTACGTGGTTTCGCTCGAGGCCTTAAACTCGCGCACCGGAGATCCGATTGCCCAGGAGCAGTTCGAAATTGATGGGAAAGAACAAGTGTTGAAGTCGCTCGGACAGGCGGCTTCGAGGTTGCGCGAAAAGCTGGGCGAGTCGCTCGCCTCGATTCAAAAGTTCGATGCTCCTATCGAGCAAGTCACTACCTCATCGCTGGACGCGCTCAAGAATTACTCGCGCGGGTTCGAGCAGCACTCGAGTGGCAAATATCTGGATGCGATTCAATTTTATAAACACGCGATCGAACTGGATCAGAATTTCGCGAGCGCCTACGCGCGCCTGGCGTACTGCTATAACAACACCAAACAGAACGAGCTTTCGCGCGAAGCGTCAAAGAAGGCTTACGAACTTCGCGACCGAGCCAGCGAGCGCGAAAAGTTATACATCTCTGCGAGTTATTACGGCGGCGTCACAGGAGAATGGGCCCGTCAGATCGAATCGTTGGAGATCTGGAAGAGCACATATCCTCGGGACTGGGAACCGGCTAATCTGCTCGCGAACAGGTACACGGTGGTGGGACCTTTCGAGAAGGTAGTCGCAGAAGCTCAGGAAGCGGTGCGTCTTAACCCTAAGGATGCGCGGGCGCACGCAAACCTCGCGGTTGGTTTTATGGGCCTCAATCGCTTTGACGAGGCCAAAGGCGTCTTGCGCCGGGCGCTGTCGCAAAAGCTCGAAACCACGAACATGCACGCCCGGCTTTATCACATCGCTTTTGTGCAGGGCGATGCGGCCGCGATGAAAGAGCAGCTTGATTGGGCGGCCGGCAAACCAGATGAAACCCAGAACTGGCAGGCACAGACGGCCGAGTTTAGCGGGCAGTTGGCGAAAGCAAATCAACTCGATGGCCGCGAGATCGAGCTTGCGCCGCGCGGCGATTCAAAAGAGATAACTGCGCAGGTGCTCTTGCAGCAGGCCCGGCGAAACGCGACGTTTGGAAATTGCGCGCCGGTGAGCGAGATCGTCGGGAAAGCCCTGGCTCTGTCGCGCGAACAAGCGAACCTCGTGAGCGCCGCGAATGCATTTGCAGCTTGCAATCAAAGCGGGTTCGCGCAGTCTCTGATTGACGAGCTATCCAAACAATATCCGGCGGACACTCTGCTCAATTCGGTCTCGCTTCCACTGATACGAGGGCAGCTTGAGTTGAACCGCGGAAACGCCGCGCAAGCGATACAGTTGCTCGAGCCCGCGCGGAAGTACGAGGTTTACGGTGACTTCTGGCCGCAATACGTGCGCGCGCAGGCTTATCTGAAACAGGGAAACGGCGCCCAGGCGACAACTGAGTTCCAAAACATCATCGACCACCGCGGCTGGTATCCGCTGTCGCCGTTGTATCCTCTGGCGCACGTCGGACTGGCGCGCGCGGCCGCGCTCAACAGCGACGCTGCAAAAGCGCGCAAAGCCTATCAGGATTTCTTCGCGCTCTGGAAAGATGCCGACGCAACCATCCCTCTTCTGGTCGCGGCCCGCCTGGAATACGATAAATTGAAATGAAGTCAGAACCGCCTGCGGTAGCGGGCGGTTGAACTGATGTTGGGGTCTGCCGGGCACCATGGATTAACCGCCCGCTACCGCAGGCGGTTCTGACTGCCTTGTGATATATTGCGCTCCAAAACTGTTAATAGTCTCAGAGGGTTTAGCTCAATGTCCGGACATTCGAAGTGGCATTCGATTAAGCACAAGAAGGGTGCAACTGACGCCAAGCGCGGCAAACTCTTCACCAAGTTCATCAAGGAAATCACCGTTGCGGCCCGCACCGGCGGCGGCGATCCTGACTCTAACGCGCGCCTGCGCAAAGCCATCACTGACGCCAAGGCCGGCAACATGCCCAATGACACAATCGATCGGGCTATCCGTCGCGGTACTGGCGCGGAAGAAGGCGTGCACTATGACGAGATCACTTATGAGGGCTATGGCCCGGGCGGCGTTGCGCTGCTAATCGAGGCGGTCACCGACAACCGCAATCGCACGGTTGCCGAGATTAGACACATGTTTTCCAAGAACGGCGGCAACCTCGGCGAGGCCGGCTCGGTCGGCTGGCTGTTTGAAAAGAAGGGCTACATCGTCGTCGACAAAGCCGCGAAGCCTGAAGAAGAATTGTTTGATATCGCCATCGAAGCCGGCGCTGACGATCTGCGTGACGATGAAGATAACTTCGAAATCATTACCTCGCTGGAAAGCTTCGATGCCGTTAGCTCCGCAATCAAAGCTGCCGGGATCGAGCCGCAAGTTGCCGAAGTTTCGATGGTGCCGCAGAACTACATCAAGCTCGAAGGCGGCAATGCCCAGCAGATGCTGCGCCTGATGGAGGCACTCGAAGATCACGACGACGTGCAGAAGGTTCACGCGAACTTTGACATCAGCGAAGCGGACATGGCCGCGGCGTGATCCCTCATATCAGCAGTAGTCAGATTTGCAAAGAGAGTTAAACTCCCTATTTCGCAATAGAAGCACGCAATTCGTAGCACCAGCTTGCGTCGTGCTGTAAACTTTGGCTCATTGTGCGTGTCTTAGGAATCGATCCCGGCAGTGAAACGACCGGCTGGGGCGTCGTCGAAGGCGACGATGACGGTCGCAAGTATCGCTTGATCGAGTTCGGCGCGCTGAAGTTAAAGTCGTCGGCAAGCTTCTCTTCGCGGCTCCTGAAAATCAGTCGCGGTCTCGAGGAAGTCATCGCGCGATTGAAACCTGACGCGTGCGCGATCGAAGACGCGTTCTATGCCAAGAATCCGAAAGTCACTCTCAAGCTGGGTCAGGTGCGAGGCGTCGCCCTGCTCGCCGCCGAAAGCGCTGCGCTGGAAATCAGTGAATACTCGCCGCGGCTGATCAAACAAACCGTCGCGGGTTATGGCAACGCCGAGAAACAACAAGTCCAGGAGATGGTCCGAGTGCTCCTTTCACTTACGTCAATCCCTGAACCACACGACGCCGCAGATGCACTCGCGGTCGCCATCTGTCACTTTCACCATGCGGGAGTTCAGCGACGCCTCGTCGCTGCTGAAGCTCGCATGAAAATTAATCCCACGGTTGCTGGCCCAACTCGCCGCCGCGCGATTCGTTAGGAGCGCACGCATCCTGCGTGCGGAACGCAGGCATCTTTGCCTGCACTTGTTAACGATCTCGCGCATCGCAAGTTTACCGCCGTCGCAACCTCATTTGGCAAAGGAGGCCAGCCCTGTCCCCCAATTCAATCAAGAAACTAGTCGCCGATTCCATTTGTATTCTTGAGCGTCCAGCGGCTCCGCCATTTCGCAATAACCGAACACCTCTATTCGCGGCTCTGCCGCCCCGATGTGCGGTAAGGGCGGGGTCCCCAGCGGGGCAGCCCCGCTGGGGTGCTAGTCTTCGCCTTACCGGGGCGACTTTCCCAAAAACCCCAGGAGGCTACGCCTCCGCTCCGAATGGCGTTGCGCGAAGCAAGACGTTGGTGGTGGCAGTAATCACAGCGGGTCTAGTCTTCCAACTCGCGTCCCTGACAGCATTCGCGAAGAAACGCGTACCGCCCGGTGGCCGCGTCGCAGTCGTAGTTGACGAGCGCCTCTCAGCGTTGCGAGCCGCTCCTGATCTCACCGCAAAGTTATTGGAGCGATTGAGTCGCGGTCACTTGGTTTCGATTCGCGGAGAAAAAACCACCGCCGACGGTTTAAAGTTTTATCGCGTCGCGCTCAGCAGCAGGACGTTCGGCTGGTTGCAGAGCGACGCCGTCGTCGTGCCCTGGCGCGCGGGAGACGACCGACGCCTGTTGACTCTGATCGAGAACTCAGACGAATTCGATCGCATCGTGCGCGCTAAGACTTTTCTCGATACGTTTCCGCAATCGCTGCTACGACCGAGAGTGCTCGCGATGTACGCAAGCGAAGCCGAAGACGTCGCCGACAAGCTCACGCGCGAAGCCGGGCGGCGGTTCACGAAGAACGAATTGCCGGCGAATGGCGCGCCGGAATTCAGTTACTATCTGAATTACAACGGCCTCGATCGCTACAATCGCGAAGGCATTAGATTCCTGTTCGATCGGACGACGAAAAAGTTTTCCTACGACGGCGCCGCCTGGCGCGAAATTCTCAAGCGCTATCCCAACAGCCCGGAAGCCGCCGAAGCGCGGAAACATTTGGACGCGCTGGCAAATGTGAAGACGAAATAGCTTTTCGATTCCCTCGTCATGTCGGCGAACTAAGAGCGTGGCGTTAGTCGCTTCGACGCGCGAACCTCTAAGTGTTTTCTTTGTGCTTGATCCAGCGTGACGGTTGATTATTCAGAATTTCGTATGAGGAACGGCGCCACCGATCTGACGGGAAAACTCTGCCGAAAGTGTGCGTTGGACTTACTGTGATTAAGAACGTTAGCTGCTTCGGGCACAAAGCTTGCCTGATCGCAGGTTCAAGATCGAATTGAATAAGACAAGGTCTCACCATGAATCTCAGATTCTCCCGACTTTCGATCGTGTGCGCTCTAGTCTTGGTTATGCTCGTTGCGACCACTCTGATCGACGTGCCACGAACTCGTGCGCTCAATTGGACCCAAATTTGGGCCGATGAGTTCAGCGGCTCTGGCGCGGTTAGCGGTAGCGACTGGATCTACGACACCGGCACTGGATACGGCTGCGGGCCGTGTCCGTTGAACTGGGGTACCGGTGAGGTAGAGGTGACGACGAGCAGCACCGCCAATGTTTTCCAGAGCGGCGGTAACCTCAACATTAGAGCTCTTCATTCCGGCGGCAGCCCCACTTCTGGATGGACCTCTGGACGGATTGAGACGGTGCGGACCGACTTTCAGCCGCCTCCGGGTGGAGCAATGGCAATTGAAGCCAGCATACAACAGCCAGACGTTAATGCGTCGAACGGGCTTGGTTACTGGCCGGCGTTCTGGACGCTGGGCGCTCCGTTCCGCGGTAACTATGTTAATTGGCCAAGCATCGGCGAGATTGACCTCATGGAGGATATCAATGGGCGTAGTTCAGTCTTTGGTACGCTGCACTGTGGCTCCTACCCAGGAGGTCCTTGCCACGAAGGGACTGGCCTCAGTAGTGGGGAGCGTGTGTGCGCCGGTTGCCAGACCGCATTCCATACCTACCGTGTAGAGTTCGACAAGAGCGTTTCGCCAGAGGAGATTCGATGGTACCTGGACGGCACTAACTACTTTACGCTCAAGTCCAACCAAGTCGATGCGACGACATGGAACAACGCGACGTACCACGGTTTTTTCATTATCTTCGATCTGGCGATCGGTGGCGGCTTCCCGACGGCGTTCGGTGGCGGCCCAACGTCTTCCACTATTTCCGGTGGAACCATGCTGGTTGACTATGTTCGCGTTTACTATTCGTCGACCTCACAACCCACAATCCAATTCAGCTCCGCCTCGTACACCGTCAGCGAGACAGGGCCGCGCGTGGACATCGCTCTCACGCGCAGTGGCGACACGACCAGCAGCGCCAGCGTCAGCTTTGCGACGAATGATGCGGCGGGGTTGACGAATTGCAACGTCTTCAATGGCATCGCTTCGCCTCGCTGCGATTACATCAACACGCTCGGCACCATGACCTTCGCCGCGGGCGAGACGTCCAAGTCTTTCTCCATCGCCATCGTTGACGACTCTTACGCCGAAGGCGACGAAACCTTCACCGTCAGTCTCAACAGTCCGAGCGGCGCGACCCTGGGCGCGCAAGCGACTGCTACTGTGACCATCATCGACAACGATAGCAGCAACGGCCCTAACCCCATCGACAGCACAAACTTCTTCGTGCGTCAGCAGTACATAGACTTCCTGAACCGCGAGCCTGACCCGCCGGGCTTTACCGGCTGGGTGAATACCATCAACAACTGCACAGGCGACACGACCCAGTGCGATCGGATACACGTCTCGCAACTCTTCTTTCAATCGGCAGAGTTTCAGCAGCGCGGCTACTTCGTCTACCGCTTTTATCCGGTGGCTTTTGGTCGCAAGCCTGATTATTCAGAGTTCATCCCTGACCTGGCGAGCGTGAGCGG
>DASZZL010000066.1:0-12485 GCA_035545035.1 Pyrinomonadaceae bacterium | reverse complement strand
TGTAGCGACTTCCCCGGGCACTCACTACGACGTGACCCGCGACGCCAAGCGTTTCCTTATCGACGTGTCCACAGAGGGGAGTTCTGTGCCGATCACGCTGGTCGTCAACTGGACGGCAGACCTGAAGAAGTAGCGCAAACTGTTAGTTTGCGTTGCTGCGGTTAGCGGGGTTTTCCGCGAAACGACAAAACCCGGCCAGCGTCTAGGCACAGTCCGCGGGCCCCGAATTGAAACAACGCAAACTGACAGTTTGCGCTACATTAAATGACCATTTCTCCAGGCACACATCTCGGTCGCTACGAAATCCGCTCGAAGATTGGCGAGGGCGGGATGGGTGAAGTCTATCTGGCGCAGGATACGAAACTGGATCGGAAAGTGGCACTGAAGATTTTGCCTGCGGAGGTCGCTGCTCATCCAGACCGGATGAAGCGCTTCGTGCAAGAGGCAAAGACTGCCGCGGCACTCATTCATCCCAACATTCTGACAGTCTATGAAATAGGTTTGCGTTAAGGACGGCCATCGAATCGATCTCGTCAATACTTCGGCACGCTTGCGTCGACTTCGTTGGACCAGGCAATAATTCCGCCCGTCAAATTCGCCAGATTGCCTGCGTACCCGGCGCGCTTCAAAGCTTCAATCGCGCGCGCGCTGCGTCCGCCCATCTTGCAATGCACGACCGTGTCGCGGCTCGGATCGATCTCAGACATGCGCTCAAGAACCTGCGCCAGCGGAATGTGAATTGAATTGGGAATGCGGCCGATGGCCACTTCGTTCGCCTCGCGCACGTCGACAATTTGAACGTCGTCGCCGTTGTCCAGGCGCTGCTTCAGCTCGGTCGCGGTAATTGCCGGCATTGGGGTGCTCGCGGAATCCATTGTGGGCTCCTCCGTAAATCGTCTTCAGAAGTCTTGAAAATGTTTGGTGAGACTAGCACAGAGCTTTCACGCCGCAAAGCGCTGATTCGCTCAATAAGAACTGGCGGCTGACATTTACGTTTGCGGGCGGCGACGCGAGTGACGTAAACTTCGAGGACTATCATTGAAAGAGCATGTCTATGCAAGAAAGAAACATCCAGCGCAAAGTTCGACCTACTCATCCCGGCGTGATCTTAAGAAACATGCCTGTCGAGATGGCTGCCGACGGAAACGACGAGTTCGCATCGCTGACGCAAAAGGAATTAGCCAAGCGTCTTGGTGTCTCGCCGCGCGCAGTCAATGAGCTGATTCATGAGCGCCGCAGTATGACGGCGGATATGGCGCCGTCTATCGCGCGTGTTCAAGACCACGCCCGACATTTGGATGAATTTGCAGAAGGCCGTGGATCTGTGGGACGCCGCCCAGGCAAACAAGAATCAGTACGCGAAGCTCAGAGCTATTCTTGCATAAGAGCCCAACACCTTCGCCTTCTACTCGAGGGAACAGATGTTTCTACATGCTCACGTGAATTCCTCAATCAGCTCCACCTCTTTTTGCACTAGCTGATTCACCATCTCGCCCACGTCCTTGCCTTTCTTCAGCGCGAGACGTTCTAGTTGTTCTTGCAGCTTGGCATCGAGATAGATGGGCAGACGCAACTCAGCTCCCTTCCGGTAGAACTTTCCTCTCACACCTTTGGAAAAATCATACTCGCGTTTCATTGTGTTATTTCCTCTCATACTGTTTCGCTTCATTCTTAGTCGGCTTACGAGCAGAGATCAACCTTATCCGTGCGCCTGCCTCAGTCTCTTCGCGGTACGTATGGCACACGACCAGCAAAACGCCTGTTCGATCCAAGCCCAAGGTGATCCAGCGATCCTCATCTCCGCTCTCTTCCTCATCAAACTCTGATAACGCTTCTGGATCTAGAAAAATCGTTGCAGCACGCTCAAAGGCGACGCGATGTGTCCTCAGATTCTGTCGAGCTTTGACAGGATCCCACTCGAACTCATATTGGAATCGTTTGGCCACACCCGCATGATCCCACGAATGAAGCCGTCAGCCAAGAACGAGGTGGATCAGGGTTGGCTGACATGCTGAGTGGGATGATAGAATTCGAATTCGTTCGAATAATCTCTGCTGTTCATTGAATCGATGGTTCTGAAAAACCACTTGGACTAAGTAATCATGAGATTTGAGTACTACCACGACGGACTCGCTGACGTGCCAAAGCTCTCGCTGGATGGTACGGTCGCGAACGCCGTGCACTTTTCGCATTGGAAGGGCAACGAAACGCCCGCCTCGGTGAAGGCCGACACGTCGACAGAGATCGCTTTGAACCTGGTCGCCGCACCGAACCGCGAAGAGTTAACGCGCGGGATCGATCTTGTCACCAACAATCACTTTGACACGGACGGCGTGCTCTCTGTCTGGACCGTCCTGACGGGTGAGCGTGCGCTGGAATTGCGGGACAAGTTGATTGCCGCGGCCGAAGCGGGCGATTTTTCCGAGCTGAGCACCCAAGAAGCCGTGCGCGCGAGCATTGTCATTCAAGGATCGGACTCACCTACTGATGTCGGCTCGCCTCTGGCGCGACAACTCGCGGGCTCAGAAGTGATTGACGAGGCCCGCGCATATGAACTGGTTTTGCCGCATGTCGAACGAGTTCTGACGCGAACGAATGATTACGCATCGCTGTGGGTTGACCCGTGGAACCGGATCGCGTTGGCGTTGGAGAGCTTTGCCAAAGGCAGATCGCGAGTTGAAGAAGACAACGAAGCGAAACTTTCGTTGGTAACGCTGGCGCCGGAAATTTTCAGTTCATTGGGTTTCAAGCCGACACGTCACTGCGCGCCGTTCACGGCCATTTCGCACCACGCGCGCGGCGAAGTCTTCTTAATCGCGACGCCACTCGACGGCGGCTGGGCCTATCGCATCGACTATCCCTACTACTCATGGGCAGAAACGGTGGTCCGACCCAGTATTGGGCGCCGCGATTTCAGTTCGTTGATTGCGCGTCTTAACGAAGTTGAAGAGAATCCCGCCGGACATTGGAAGATCGATACCAGCGAACTTGCGTCGGCAGCAAAGTTTTCCGACGCCAACGGAAAGCTCGCGGCTTCTAGTCTACAACTCGACGTCGTGGCTTCTGAACTTCGCAACGCTCTCAAATCTCAAAACGCCAACGTCCTCGCGCGACCTCTGAGCGCCTGACGCTACTCTAGTGCGCGCGCTCCGTGACATACACATCGGACCCGCCGGCTGGTCTTACGCCGATTGGCGCGGCCGTGTCTATCCGGAAGGCGCTGGTTCGAAGTTCGACACGTTGGCGCTGGTGGCAAAGTATTTCGACACTGCCGAAATCAACAGCAGCTTTTATCGTCCGCCATCACCGGTCACCGCCCGCTCGTGGCTGAAACGAATCGAGCACAATCCGAATTTCGTCTTCACGGCGAAACTCTTCCGATCGTTCACGCACGAACGCGGCAAGGCGAGCGCTGATGATGAGAAGACTTTTCGCGAAGGGATCGATCCGCTTGTGGAAGCAGGCAAACTCGGCGCGGTGCTGATGCAGTTTCCGTGGTCGTTTAAGAATGATCGCGAAGAGCGCGCCTACCTGAATCAACTCGTCGAACGCTTCAAAGACCTCCCGCTGGTCGTCGAGCTGCGCCACGAATCATGGAACAACCCGAGGATCCTGCAGACGCTCGAAGATCTCGGCGTGGGTTTGTGCGACATCGACCAGCCGCTGTTTGCTGACTCGATCAAACCTTCCGCGGAAGTGACTTCACCGATTGGATACATCCGTTTGCACGGACGGAATTATCAGAACTGGTTTCGCGAAGAAGCGGATGTGGTAGAGCGCTATGACTATTTGTATTCGCGCGATGAGTTGGAGCCGTGGGTCGAGCGAATCAAGCAAGTTGCCGACAAAGCCAAACAGACCTTCGTGATCACCAACAACCACGCGCGCGGCCAGAGCCTGGTGAATGCGTTCGAAGTGATGGCGCTGATCGATGAGCAGCGCGTGCCCGGCCCGGCGAAGTTGATCGAGAGTTATCCGCGTCTGAGTGAGTCAGTTGAGCCGGATGATGAGTCGGCGCAGGGAAAGTTGTTTTAGTTTTGGAGTGCGGTGGCAAGCGCAGCGCGACACCGCTTTGGTTTGGCTTTGACACTCTCGCTCGTTACATCCAAAGCGCCGTCGCCGCTCCGCTCTGTCGGCGCACTCCAAAGAAATTAGCGCAAGCTTTACAAGTTCTGGCGTGCTTTCAGAATCTTCACGAACGAGCCTGAACGTAATTCTTCCAGCGTCAAACCGGATAGACGCAAAGCTTCGGCTTCCGTGAGTGCGCCACAATTCAAAGCGCGCAGGAAATAATTCAGCAAACCCTGTCCGGTCGCCGCGTCGTCAAAGACGTCGCCGACCAGCGTGGCCTTGGCAGCTTTCTCAACGAAATTGCGCAGCCGCTCCGAAGCGGCATCCAGGCTTTCGAGAAAGAATGAGTACACAGCCGCGTAGCGCGTCACCAGTTGCGCGGGATGCAAATCCCATCCCTGATAGAAACCGCCGGTGAGCGAATGCTGAATGTGATCGTAGTGCAACTTCCAGGCGCGATGAACGACCGCGCGATTCTCTTCAATTTGATCCGGCGTGAGCGCCGAGCCTTCAGCGGCCCGATGCGGCCCGACGGGCATGATGTTCGTTGCGCCGTCCGACAACCAGAGCCCAGTGCCGGCAAACGAAACCTGCATCATGTGCTTCGCAAAGTCACAGACGGGATGCATCATGTGCTGATGCGCGGCGGTGATGCTGCAACTGGCCGTGTAGTCGTAAGTGCCGAAGTGCGCCGCCGTGCAACGCCCGCGCGCGGCCTGCAAAAGCAGCGGGAGGTTGATTCGTCCTTCGCTGTTAATGATCGATTGTGTGGTCTCGATCATCATCTCCATTTTCAAAGCACCATGCGCTAATCCAGTTTCCTTTTCCAGTAAATCAAATAGGTCCGCCAACGCCGACACCTGCTTCGGAGTCGTAATCTTTGGAAGGGTGACTACAAAATTATCCGGCAATTTTCCGCCCGTCTTCTCCACCACGGTCGAGACAAAAATATCCAGCGTGCGCATGCTGCGCGCGCGCAGCTCTTCGTTGAAAGGCTTGATGCGAATGCCGATGAACGGCGGCAACGTTCCCGCGCTGATTCCATTAGCAACTTCGATCGCGGCCGATTCGGCGTGGCCGTCTTCCTCCGAATCGGGGCGGTTGCCGTAGCCGTCTTCGAAATCGATTCGGAAATCCTCGACCGGTTCTCGCTTCAGCTTTTCCTGCACGCGCGAGTAGATGGTGTGCGCCAGCCACGCAGCCTTGTTTTCTTCACGCACCGCGTCCGGATCGCTTTCCAGGCGCGCTTTCAAGTCTTGAGCGTAGCTAAGCACATCAGGCAATTGCTCGACATCCGGCAAACTGAGCGCTTGCGCAAAAACGACGAAATCCGACGCGTACTCTCCCATCGCGCGTTCGGCGAGTTTGCCGAGTCGCGGCGCCGAATCGGATTTGAAAAGGTGCGCGCCGCCATAAACCGTGTGCACTGGTTGGCGGCGACCGGTTTCGCCGGGATAAACTTGCATCGAAGCGACGCTCGCCTGTCGCAGGTCTTCAGTGATTTTCTTGATCGCTTCGTCAGACAAAGATTCCTTCATCGGTTGCTTCCTTCGCTTGAAAGAAAAACTAACTGGCCGAATGAACGCAGACTTTATGATCAAAGCGACGGGGCTGCAACTACGGTGGCCCTTGCGCTGCTCGATTACGAAAACAAAAGGGGCACGGTCGGACCGTGCCCTGAAATATTTCCGCGGAAAAGTTTGCCGCTTGGTTAGCTCACCGCGACGCTGGCGCCCGGATAGCCCGAGCCCAGTTTTGCCGAGTCGCCCTCGGCCAGCGTGTTAACCAGTTCCTGATGAAAGTAATCGTGGCGCGCGGCCACCGGTGGCGCCACGCGTTTCTCGTACATCTGTCGCGAGCGATCGATGTCGTCGCGCAAGCGATCGTAGATGTCGCTCTGGTTTCGGCCTTCGTTAACTTTCTTCTCGTTGTAGAGTTTGATCTCGGACACCAGCAAGCGCGCAAAGCGGCGCGCGTCGTTGTGCAGCCGACGCTCTTCTTCGCCGACTTCGATCGGCAGGTCCGGCTCGGCTACGACGGAACGGCGGCGGAAGCTTCCCAGCGGCGTTGAATACTGCGCGGCGGAACCTGGCGCCATTGGCACAAAAGTTGGCGGCGCCGGCTCAGGCTCGACCGTCGAAGGCCCAAGCGCTGGTTCGAACGCGGCTGCTTCTTCTTGCTCTGCCACTTTTTCAGCGACAACCTCGGTCACCGGCTCAGCGGAGACTTCGACCTCGTGAGCAACCTCGACCTCAGATTCAGCGACGACCTCGGTCACCGGCTCAGCGGAGACTTCGACCTCGGGTGCTGGTGCAACTTCGACTTCGTGAGCAACCTCGACCTCAGATTCGGCGACAACCTCGGTCACCGGCTCAGCGGAAACCTCGACCTCGGGTGCTGGTGCAACTTCGACTTCGTGAACAACGTCGAACTCAGATTCAGCGACAACTTCCGGAGCTTGCGGCTCGACTTCCGGCTCGTAACCCGGCTCGGCTTCGTAAGCTTGTTCGGCCTCCACGGCTTCCGGAACTACTTGGGTTTCGGCGACCGCCGGCTGCGTGACGGATTCGGTTTCGCTAACCTGTGTCTCTGGCGCAGAGCGCGGTCCGGAAATCAGATCGACAGCCATGCCTGCGACTCGCGCAAGCAATTCCAGCGCGTCCAGATTGATCGCGTTTGGATCGGTCGACGCCGCGTCGGCATACAGCACGGCCACAACTTTTCCGCGCACTACCAAAGGCACCGCGGCGACGCTCTGCGGTTCGCCGCCAAGCTGGCCGATCAATAGATCGTCTTCGGAATTAGATCCCGGAGCACCGCTCCACGGCGAGCCAGAGCGCGCCGCGCGGCCCAGGAGCGTTTCGGCCGACAACGGCAAAGTGATGCCGCGGATCGACTCGAGGTTAGTGGGATCGCTCGCTTCGCACTCGCGCCAGCCTAACGCCTGCTCGTTTCGGATCACGAACAGGGCGACGCGTTCGGCAAACTGCGCTGCGCCCGTCAACAGCGAGCCCAGCACGCCAGTCTGCGATTGTTGCTTTTCGATCGCTTCGACTCCGCGTTTGACTGCCGCAACTTCGCCCGATTGCTCGCTCGCAGGCATGGCTCCTTCGGTGAGCCTTTGTTCGCGCGCCGCTTGCAAATGGGCAGCGATTGATTCCGCTACGGATGTCGCTTCGAGTGATTCGGTCGCCGAGCTTTCGCGCAGACGCGAGAGCGCCTCGTTGAATTCGGCTTGCAGCCGGGAAAGTTGTTCATCGATGGCGCGCAGACGATCACCGAGATAGCTCTCGATCGCTTGCTGCAAACTGTTCTCCAGTTCTTCGCTCACGGTAGTTAAGGTCCTCCGATCAAATTGTTCCTGCTCGATTCGTGAGGGGGCAGATTGGAACGTTCAACCAAAGACGGCATGAGGGCGCCGTCGTCAGATTGATTATGAAGGCGGCTGCGAAGCTGAGTCAAGAACCTTTTTCGCGCAGGCCTCCGTTTTCACTGATGGCGGCCCGTTCTCACGCGCGGCAAAGCGCCGCTCCCCACGTGAAACCGGCAGCAAAAGCCGGCAACAGCAGGTAATCACCGCGTTCGATGCTTCCGGCACGCCGCAGAAAGTCGAGCGCGATTCCCATCGAAGCTGAGCTTGTGTTTCCGAAATCCTCAATCACTGACACGACTCCGTCGGCGCGCAAGAATTCCAGGCCGCGCGCAATCTGAGCCAGCAGGTTTGCGTTCGCTTGATGAGGAACAATCCAGCGAATGTCTCGAGTAGTCAGGTGATTCCGTGCCAACAGCGCCCGGCAAGCCGACACGATTCGGCGCGACGCCTGCAGAATCACGGACTGACCATTCATCCGGGGCGCGAAGTCAGCGGCGTGTTTCTCACAAAGAAACGGCGCCGTGCCGAATTCCGTTCCGGGGCAACGCATGCCGAGGTCATCGACAAACGCCCCGTCCGTTGCCAGATGAACGTCAAGAATTTCGAGCGCGCCTTGTCTGGGTTCGGCTGAAACAATCAATGCCGAGGCGCCGTCGCCGAAGAGCATCGACAGCGTCGCGGACTCAGGCGAGAGGTCGAGATAGCGCGACTGTATCTCGGCCAGACAGATGGCGACGTGGCTCGCCGCGCCAGACACGGTCAACGCGTGGGCGAGCTGAAGCGCGTAGAGCGCGTTGCAGCAAGCAGCGCGAATGTCGAGGCATGGAATCTCCCGCAAGCCGGCGCTCGTTTGCACTGCGGGCGCACTGCCGGGAATGAAGCGATCGGGCGTCATCGTGCCGAACAGCAGATAGTCCATCTGATTGGCCGTGATGTTTGCGTCAGCCATCGCATGTGCGAGCGCGCGGGCCGCAAGCGTGCTGGTTAACATTCCCGGCTCAGCCCAGCGGCGGCGCTTGATGCCGGACGACTTATAGATGCGTCCGGGATCGATGCCAAGCTTTTCCCCAAACTCTTCATTGGTGACAACGCGATCAGGCAGACAAACGCCGGAACCGATGATGTATGCACTCATCAGCAAGTCTCGTTTCGGGCCGCGACGTATCGTTCGACTGCTTCAATGGTCCGGAAAGTTTCAGCGTTCACATCCGCATCCGGCACTTTGATGCCGCAGTGCTCTTCCAGCACCGTGACGAAATCAACGAGAGCAAAACTGTCGAGGGCGCCGATTTGAAACAGGTCGTCTCCTGCTTTCGGCGGCGCCCCGCTGTTGCTTGCCGCATTGTCGTTGAGAAAAGTGATTGCCGCTTGTGGTAATGACATGATTGACTCCTTTTCCGTTCAGCGTTTGTGTTTTTGCTTCTGCGCCGCGAGTGATTGCTCGAGAGCCTTCGTGCGCGCGCGATAGTCCGCATAGCCTTCGAGGATTGCGTTGTAAATCAACACGCCGACGGTTATTGCTCCGTCGGCAGTCGGATGCGTCAGGTCGCCGCCGACCAGATGATGCCGGCCTTCGTGCCAGCGGGCCATCGTGCCTTCGCCGCCCATCGCCGCGAACAAGTTGAGAAAGCCGCAGCCCACATCAAGCGCGACGCGATGCTGCATCTCGACGATTTTGGGAATCGAGTCGAGCGTGATGACTCGTCCGCCCGAAGCGTGCTTCCCGCGATCCATCGGCGAGACGATCAGAATCGAGACTGCGGGCAGCGCCGCACGCACGCGTCGCACGACTTCGCGCAAGTCCTTTTCGTATCGCGCCATTTGATCGTCTGAAGCGTATTCGCTCTCGTTGGTGCCGTAGTTGAGAATCAGCAGATCGGGCTTGCGATGTTGCAACTGTTCGGCCCAGTGCGGTTCGTTCATCACCCGCGCGAGCAATCCCGCATAAGCACCGTTGACACCCAGACTGTCGTAAACAACGCCGGGCTGGTCGTTTTCGAGCACGGCGCCGAACATGCGGACTCCGCCGGACACTGTCTTGATTTCGAAAGTGTTCGCGCCGGGCCTCGCAGCCTTGATTTCCCGGAAGGCTGACTTTGCTGTCAAGCCGTCCGTGGAAATTGCCTGGCTCGTTTCGCCGTTGATGCTGACGTTGAACTGTCCGCCGCCGGGTTGAGCGAGATAGTACACATCCATGCGCGAAAGGTTTTTGCCGGTGTCGCCGCTCGTAGCCGGACCGAAACGCGCCGACTTGCCCGCCGCCGCGTGAAAAGTCACGCCGCCGAGGCCGAACATTCCATCCTTGGTCATCGGATTCATCAGCGAGTCGTCGGACCAACCGCCGCTTGACGTGAACGTGATCGACTGATGCCCGTACCATTCCCACGGCCGATCGACCAGAATGAATCCGTGTCCGGCGTCGCCGAACCTTTCTTGCAACAAGCGTCGAGCAGTTCCGGTAATACCGTCGTTCGTGATCGGCGAGTCGCCATAGTGAGTGATGCGCGTGATCGCGCCAGACTTTTTCGTCTCCGTGTCGGCAAGCGCTGCGTAGAAGTGATCGAGCACGCGCGAGGGATCGTCGATCAAGCCGGCCGTGCAAGGATCAGCGGGGTCGCGCGCAGTCGAACTTTCGACGGTTTGCGCGGTCGATGGTCCGATAACCTCAGGCGCGCAGCGGTTTGATTTGAACGAGATCAGTTCGCGGACATCGGGGAGCATCGCTTTGTAATCCTGGCCGTTCCAAGTAAGCGGCCTTTGCAGACGCGGAAGAAACAGAGGCAGGGCAGCGAGCACGAGTACAAGCCAGATCGTTCTCCCGGTTTTGCCGGGAACAATTCCAAGCCAGCGAAGAGACGCGATCGTATTTTCAGAAGTTGCCATAGATGAACTGTGCCTCAGCGCCCGCAACGTAGTAGAGCCCGAGCGCCACGCTGATGATCAGAACCGCTTGCGCCGGTGAAGGCAGCCACGACCACGCGCGGCGGATGCTCTCGAACGCGTTGCCCGGCACCCAATGCGCCACGTAACCCGCGACTAAAATCGACAACACAGGCAGGGCCAGATTGCCGGCGGCGAATTGCATCGCTCCGAGTCTCTTTAGTATTTCGATCGTGTGCGACAAGCTTTCTGCGCGAAATACGACCCACGTCAAACAAACAAAGTGGAACGTCGCAACTGTCGACAGAGTCCTGGACCACCGCGAGTGAAGTGGTTTCCATCGCCTTCGCTTGCGCAGTGCCTCCCAGGCGTGGTGCGCCGAAAGCCCCAGGCCGTGTAGCGCGCCCCAGACGACAAAAGTCCAGGCCGCGCCGTGCCACAGCCCGCCGATCAAAAACGTCAATATGAGATTGCGGTAAAGATTGATGCGGCGCTTTCGGATTCGGTTCAGCGAGACGAAGACGTAATCGAACAGCCAGTTGGAAAGCGTAATGTGCCAGCGGCGCCAGAAGTCGCGCAGGTTCATTGCTCGGTAGGGCGAGTTGAAATTCGCGGGCAGCTTGAAACCCAACAGCAGAGCTGATCCGATCGCGATATCGGTGTAACCGGAAAAGTCACAATAGATTTGCAGCGCGTAGCCATAAATCGCGAAGAACGTCTCGACCGATGAATAGAGTTGCGGCTGATCGAAAACGCGATCGACCAGGTTGTTGGCCAGAAATTCGGCGATGGCGATCTTCTTGACCAGGCCGAGCATAATCAGAAACAGCCCCTGCGCGCCCTCTTCATTGCTCAAGTACGGTTGCGCCCGAAACTGCGGCAGCAAATCACGCGCGCGAGCCAGCGGCCCGGCAATGATTGTTGGGAAGAAGGCCACGAAGGTTAGGTAATCAAAAAAGCGCCGCGTTGGTTCGATCGTGCCGCGGTAAACATCGATTACGTAACTGAGCGAACGAAACGCGATGAACGAAAGGCCGAGCGGCAGCACCAGATTGTTAAGGATCGGAACAGAGCCGTGCCAGCCTGCTTTGTTCAGCAAGTCGGTCAACGACGAGCTGAAGAAGTTGAGATACTTGAAAGTGAACAACGCGCCGATGTCCACCGCTACACTCAGGCCAAGCAGAATTTTCCTGAGCGCGCGGCTCCGCGCCTTGTCGATGCACAAGGCGTTGCCGAAATCGATTGTCGAGATTAGAAAGACGAGCGCCAGGAACTTCGGATTCCAGAGCGCGTAGAAATAGTAACTGGCGCCGAGTAGCAACCAGATTCGCGGCAGACGCCAGGCGACCAGGAGCCAGTAAATGAAGAAGGCTGCTGCGAGAAAAACGAAGTAGTTGCCGCTGGTGAAAAGCATTCTCGGTTCCGCCGTTCGACAGACTTCAGTTTGTCGGACAATTGAAGACCTGATTAGCGGTGAAGCAACGGTGAGCGTGAAGGAGAGTCACTGCCCGTCACTGTGGATTTCCACAAGACGCGATTGCGCGGGGAAATTTCGGTCTATGGCCGGTCGAGCGGCGAGCCACGCCGTCGGCTGGGCGTGGCATTGTAAGCGAGCATCATGTCCTGATAGAGAAGGTCGCCGATGCGGTTGTATCCGGCCCGAGTCAAATGAACGTGGTCGGCCTGGCCCAAACCCTGCGCCATCCAGGCATTCATAGCCCGCGCGCCGCCCATCGCGTCGTATGAACTCCAAAACGCCGCGCCCGCTTCGAACGCCGCGCGTCGCTGGGCTTCGATCATCGCCGCCATTCTGTTGGCTGCAAGGGGAAGATCGCCTCTGTCCGGCGGACCGAGCACCAGCAGGGAGGCCTGCGGCGCCGCGTTGTGTAATCGGCGCAGGATTCCGGCAAGAAAGTGTTGGTAGGAACCGGCGGTCCAGTCGGCGTCGGCGACTTCGTTGGTGCCGTAGGCCAGCACAATCAGATCCGGCTTGCGCTGGGCCAACACCGTCGCCAAAGCTGTTTGGTTCCAACTCAGGATGCGACTGGCGCGCGCGCCGTTGACGCCGAGGACGTCATAGACGACGCCGGGTGCGATGTGTTCCGAAACGATCCCCAGAACGCGAACTTTGCCCACATTCAGCGTGCGAATTTCGACGCGG
>DASZZL010000065.1:0-4155 GCA_035545035.1 Pyrinomonadaceae bacterium | reverse complement strand
AGCGCTTTGCGATTGCGCAACCTGCCAGCGATGCTACGTTCGCCACCTTGCTTTGTCAAGATTGCACGCACTTGTTCTGGCGACTGTCGCGACGCATCGGCGACCGCATTGATCTCGTCGTCGATCTCCTGCTGACTCACTTCGATCTTTTCTTCATCGGCCACGCGTTCAAGCAACAGCGATCCGCGCAGATCGTAACTCGCTTGCTCCTTCAGAGCGACGCGCGCCTTCTCCCAATCAAGTTCCTTGTTTCGCGGATCGATGCCCTGGCCGATCATGTCACGCACAACTGATTCGAGATGAACTTCAGTTTGGTGCTCGGCTAAACGTTCCGGCAATTCAAACTGATGCGCTTCGACGAGCTTGTGCACCAGATCGGCGCGAACCTTCGCATCGGCTTCGTTCCTAACTTGCTGTTCGAGATCGGCCCGAATTTTCGTGCGCAATTGCTCGAGCGATTCAATCTCGTCACCAAGACTTTGCGCCCATTCATCATCAAGTTCGGGCAATTCCTTGATGCGCACCGCGCTGACTTTTACTGTGTATTCGATTCGCTTGCCGGCGAGGCCCTTTGAGCTGAAATCCGAGGGATAATCCACCGTAAACACCTTTTCGTTTTCCGCCTTGGCCCCGGAGAGATTGTCGGTGATTTTCTGAACGACGCCTTCGCCGGCGAGCACGACATCAACATCCTCCACCTTGATCGGCTCGGCGTCGGGCTCGTTGATAAACCTCCCGTGGAAGCTGGCCGTGACGGTGTCGCCCGACTGCGCGCCACGATCTTCGACCGGTTCAAGCGTTGCTGAGTTTTCGCGCAGCGATTCAATCACGCGATCGAGGTCTTCGTCGTTGACCGGGCGCGTGCGACGCGCGACTTCGATACCTTTGTAATCGCCAAGTTTGATTTCCGGCAGGACTTCGACGTTGACGGAAAACGAGATCGGCTTCTCCCCGAGTTCGCTCAGTCCCTCAGTGTTCTCGAGGTCGAGTTCGGGCTCGCCGAGTGGCGCGAGCTTGTGTTGCTCGACTGCCTTCTGCACCGCATCGGGCAGAAGTTCGCGCAATAGTTCAGTGCGAATCTGATCTTTGAAGCGCGTGCGCACAACACCGCGCGGCGCATGACCAGGACGAAAGCCGGGCACGTTCGCCGATTTCGCATAGCGATCGCTGATGCGATCGTAAACTGCGCGGACGGCTTCCGGCTCGATCACAACGTCAATCTGCTTGCGCGTTAGTGAAATCTCCTTGAGTTCTGTTTTCATTCAAAAATAAAACCCGTCACGTAGATTTGGACGGGCTATTCTTTCTTTGATTGCTGCCTACTGCGTCCTGCCTACTGCCTACTGATTCTCATGGTGCGAAAGGGGGGACTCGAACCCCCACACCTTTCGGTACCAGATCCTAAGTCTGGCGCGTCTGCCAATTCCGCCACTTTCGCAACTCAACTCACGCGCGGCGAAAGTGAGGATAGCATACCGAAACAATTGAGCGCATCCGAGAGGCCGTTGATTGAAATGGATGGCACGTTCGATCGATTGTTCAGCTGGCCTGCGGCGGAGCCAGGCGTTTGACGATCAGATAGAGAGGATAACTCGCGGCCAGGATCATCAATGCCCACAGGCTGTGTTTCTTGTCACTGATTACTGCGCCGACCAGAAACGTGATCGAACCAAGCAGCACAATCAGCGTCGTCCACGGATAACCCCACGTGCGATAGGGACGCGGCAGATTGGGTTCGCGCCGGCGTAGCACGATCACTGAAGCGTACGCCATCGCGTAGTTCGCGACAAAGAAAAAAGCCAGCGCGGCCAGCACCGCGTTGAAGGTTCCGCTGACGATGAAAAGCATCGCGGCGATGGTGCTCAATAGCAGAGTCACGGTCGGGGTGCCGCCGCGGTTGACTCTGGTGGCGTGACGATGAAAGAGTTCGTCGCAACTCATCGCGTAAAGAATTCGCGGCGCCGTCAACGTATAGGCATTGATCGTGCTCAGCAGGGAAAGAATCGCCAGCACTCGGATGGTCTTGTCTCCGTAAACGCCGAAGATTGCTCGGGCGACGGCACCCGCTGCGAAGTTCTCTCCGGCGAGTTGGGACATTGGCAGCACGTAGACATAAGCCAGGTTCACGACGAGATAAATCGCGATCACTAAAAGCACGCCACCGAACATCGAACGGACGACATCGCGTTTGGGGTCGCGAACCTCCTCGCCAAAATAGATCACGCCGTACCAGCCATCGTAGGTGTAGAGCACGCCCTGCAAAGCGATGATTAGCGCGGTGAATAGGGCGAACCTGTGAGGCACGAGCAGAGGCGTCCCCGCGGCTGACTTTCCGGCGAAGGTGAACGCGGCGATCGCAATCACCGCGAAGATCATTGTCTTGAGCAAGCTGGTCAGATTCTGCGTGAAGCTCCCCCAACGAATCCCTCGCCACTGCAAGGCGGCGAACAGGAGCACGACTGCCAGCGCTACGGGCTTGTCTCGGCCAGCCAGTCGCGGAGCCAACACGGCAGTATATTCGCCGACGACCATCGCGATTACCGCGAGCGTCCCGCAAGTTGACAGCCAATCGCTCCACCCAACGACAAAGCCCGGATAATTTCCCATCGCGCGATGAACGAAGACATACCAACCGCCAGAGCGGGGAATCATCGCGCCGAGTTCAGCGACCGAGATTGTTCCGAGGAGCGCATAGACTCCTCCGAGGATCCAGACGCCAATGAAAAGCTTTGGAGTGGGGAGTCGGGCGGCAACTTCCCCGGGCGTGCGCAAAATGCCCATGCCGATCGTGCCGCCAATAGTTACGGCGAGACCGAAGCCGACGCCGAGCACGCGGAGAAGTGTCCCCCGCGACTGCTGGTTGGTTATAACCTCACCAGATTGAGCGATGTCCTTCATTTGAATTAGTCCGCGAAGCGGACGATCGGAAATAGCCCAGCGATTTATCGCTGGGTATCGGTGACCCAGATGTCTCTAGTCCGCGAAGCGGACGACAGAATGTCCTTTGGTACAGAACCGGGAGCGGACCGGGGTCCCCAAGCGGGCAGCCCGCTTGGGGTGGTGGATGCGACCGGATCATAAACTCAATCTGAGTGGCAGCATCCCGCCGCTACCGCTCCGGGTTCTGTACCTTCTGTCGCCCGCTTCACTGGCTTTGTAAATCTCTTTGCGTTCCACACCCTGAAGTGCGGGGCTATCACCTGTCGTCCGCTGCGCGGACTATAAAGTTCGCGTGACCTTCGACAGCGATCGCGGAGCGTCGGGATCGAGACCTTTCGCTTCCGCCAATAACGCCGCGAAAAGCTGGGCCGGGATGATGTAGGGAATCGGCGCGAGAAACTCGTCAATCTCGCGCGGCATGATGATCGAGCGCGAACACATCGCGGCCGCGTCAATGTCGCCCGTGATCGCCAGCGTGTCGGCGCGAAGTTCGTGCAAGCGGCTGATCAAGTCCTTCGTGCCGGCGAGCATCACGCCGGGCGGCGCAAAGAGGATTACCGGAAAGTGACGTTCGATCATCGCGACTGGCCCGTGCAGAAAATCCGCCGACGAAAAACGCTCGGCGACCACGTAGCAAGTCTCCATCAACTTCAGCGCGAACTCGTAAGCATTTGCGTAAGCCAGGCCGCGACCGACGACAACGCAGTTTTCCATGAACACATAGCGCTGGACGAGTTCGACGATCGCCGGCCTTTGTTCCAACGCGCGCTCAGCTAGATCAGGAATCGATTGATAATCAATTGCGCGGCCGTCTTTCGCGAGCGCGGACGAGAGCATATAGAAGAGGAGCATCTGTCCGGTGAAGGTTTTCGTCGCCGCTACTGATCGCTCACGTCCGCCGTGCATCAGCAGGGTCTCTTCGACGAGTTTGACCATCGACGAAGCCGGCTCGTTAGTGATGCCGATCGTGAACGCGCCGCACTCGCGCGCGTTTTCCAAAACGCGGTTGATGTCTTCGCCTTCCCCCGACTGCGAAACGCCGATCACGAGCGCGTGCTTCAGATTCAGCTTCGACCGATAAAGCGTGTGAACTGATGGCGCGGACAGCGACACCGGAATTCCGGTCGTGATTTCCAGCAAATAACGACCGAATAACGCCGCGTTATCCGAGCTGCCGCGCGCGACGAGCACGATTAGATCGATGTCGCGTTGTTT
>DASZZL010000064.1:0-2064 GCA_035545035.1 Pyrinomonadaceae bacterium | reverse complement strand
CACTTCGATGCCGACGTGCGGTTTGCCCGGCATGCGGTCGATGCGAATCGATTCGGCCTTCAAAGCCAGACAGAGATCGTCGACCAGACCCGTGACGCGGGAATACTTCACGCCGGGATCGGGCTTGAATTCGTAAGTCGTCACGACCGGGCCGGGACAGATGTATTTGATTTGACCGGTGACATTGAACTCGCGGCATTTTTCGGCCAGCTTGGTGGCCATGTTAAGCAGTTCGTCGTCAGCTTGCTCGCGGCGCATCTCTGCTTCGTTCAGTAGTTCAACTGATGGCAGTTGGTAATCGGATGCCGCGGTCTTTGGCGAGATTCTGCGTTGGCCATCGAATGGCAGGCTGCCGCTGGCGGGCGATTCGGTCTTGCGTTTGACCGCGGCATCGCGAACCATCGCCGCAACCAACGCCGATTCCGCCGCCGGCAAAGCCTTGCCGCGCGAAGGCCACAGCGAACGCTTCGCGGGCGCGATCGCTGCGCCTGCTGCTGCGGCCATCGTTTTCGTGCCCGTCGAAGTGGCTGCGCTGAACGAGGCGAAGGCTTCGGCCAACTCCGATCCGTCCGCGTTAGTCCGTGAACCCGCGATCCGAGTATTCAGAGCTATGCTTGGAACGTTACGGCTCGCATCTTCGGAAGTTCCCGCGCCTTGCTTCAGTGCCGCACGATCGGCCTTGGCTTGCCGTCGCATCTCGATGTGCAACTGCTTGCGCGCGCGTCGCGCCAGGCGCCAGGCTCGGAACCTTTCCGGGATCGCGCGTAGCGGCGCGAAACGGTTGCCCAGAGTCAGCGTGAGGTTTTCGTAGAACAGCGCGAAGGAAAATCTCGTGGCGAGCAAAAGACCAGTGGCCGCGACTGCTGCCAACAGAATTGCGGCGCCGACCGAGTTGAGTCCGCTGACCAAAGCGTGGGCGATTACCGCGCCCGCCAATCCGCCGGCGTTGAAGCTGGCGTCGAAGAATGGACGAATGTTTGCCAGCCTCAGCAGCGCCGAGGATGAAAGCACGAGCAGCACTAAACCAGCGAGGCGAGTCACCGGAGCATTGATGCGACGCGACCGAAAACGTCGCCACGCGGCAGCCAGGAGCAGGAAAGGAAGCAGATACGCGGCGAGGCCAATCGCTTGAAAGAGCGCCGCGGCAACGTTCGCGCCGACTGCGCCGATCCAGTTGTGCGCGCTCGCTTCACCGGCAGCGTTCCACGAAGGATCGTTTGGATTGTAGGACGCGAGACAGAGGCCGAGCAGCAGCGCCAGCGCAATCAGCGCGATCGCAACGATTTCGTTCGCGCGCGTGTTGCGCAGCGGAGCTTCGACTTCGATCTCAGTCGGAATGGCAACCATAAAGTCAGTAAGCAGTCGGCAGTAAGCAGTAGGCAGAAAACACCGCACCCAACAGTCGCTGCTGCTCTTCTAATTCAAAATTCATAATTCAAAACTCAAGACTGGAGTTAAGCTGCTCGGCGCGAAAGCAAATACTCCTTGATAAAGTCGTCTATGTCGCCATTGAGCACCGAATCCACGTCGCCCCGCTCCAACTTGGTCCGCGCGTCCTTTACCAGACGGTACGGCGCGAGTACGTAATTGCGAATCTGCGATCCAAACGAAATGTCCTGCTTGTTGGCTTCCAGCTCTTTCGTTTCCGCGCGGCGCTTTTCCAGTTCCTGTTCGTACAGACGCGATCGCAAGACCTGCATGGCCACGGCGCGGTTCTGATGTTGTGAACGCTGGTTCTGGCATTGCACGACGATGCCGCTGGGAATGTGCGTGATGCGCACCGCGGAATCCGTGGTGTTGATATGTTGCCCGCCGGCACCGGTCGCGCGATAGGTGTCAATGCGCAAATCTTTCTCGTTGATCTCGACTTCGATATCTTCGTCGACCTCAGGATAGACAAAGAGCGAAGCGAACGACGTATGACGCCGTGCGGCTTGATCGAATGGCGAGATGCGCACCAAACGATGCACGCCGGCTTCTGCCGCCAGCAGTCCGTACGCATATTCGCCTTCGACTTTGAAAGTCACGCTCTTGATGCCCGCTTCTTCGGCGGCTTGATAGTCG
>DASZZL010000063.1:0-52055 GCA_035545035.1 Pyrinomonadaceae bacterium | reverse complement strand
GAGCTGGATTTTGATAAGATCGAGCGCCGCGATCGCGATCGATACGAATTGGAAGAGCAATCGAAGGCGGGCGAGGATACGATCTAGCTTACTGTCAGTTACTGCGCCGGAAGACTCGCCCTTGGCTGCAGCGTCACGCTCTTAATCACAACCTTGTCAGAAGGTCGCGGGGTTCCCGCCGCAGTCGGCGCGCCCATGATAACTTCGGCATTCTTGATGCCATCGATCACGCGGCCAAACACGGTGTATTTTTTGTCGAATGCCGGTTGCTTCTTCAGTGTGATGAACCACTGACAGTTCGCGCCGTTGATGTCGTTCGTGCGCGCGGCGCCTACCGTGCCGCGATCGTAAGGAATATCACTGAACTCGGCCGGCACGTTTGTATAAGGTGAATTCCCCATGCCATACGCGGCTACGTTGCTTCCCTTTGTGTTCGGATCGCCGCCCTGAATAATTCCCAACTGCACGTCCACGCGATGGATTGCCGTGCCGTCATAGAACTTCTCGCTGATTAGTTTCTTGAAACGCTCGACCATTTTCGGCGCGATGTTCGGATACAGTTCGATCACGATGCGGCCATAGTCAGCCGTTTCGATTACTGCGACCTGCGAGTCAGGTTCAGGTTTGACGCCCGTCTTGACGTTTCCAGTCTTGGTTTCGCCGGCGTTTGTGTTGCTGGTGGTGTTTGAGTCTTTTTCATTGCAGGCGGTAAGAAAAAGAAATAAGAGCGTTAGTGGAATTAAGAGTCTTGTTCGCAACTTTTTCACTGGCCGTGCCTCCTCTTTGCTTTTGCGCCTTTGCGCCTTTGCGTGAAATGATTTCTCGCCAAGGCGCAAAGGCGCAAAGTAAAGTCAAAACAATTTCCTGCTGTCGAGCAGAATCGTCACCGGCCCATCGTTGACCAGCTCGACCTGCATCATGGCACGAAAGCTGCCGGTTGCCACTTCGGCCACGCTCTTTCGCGCCTGTGCGACGAAGTAATCATACAGCGGTTCCGCAAGTTCCGGCGGCGCTGCGTCAATCCATGAAGGCCGCAAGCCGCGGCGCACATCGCCATACAAAGTGAACTGCGAAACGATCAGCACCGCGCCGCCAACATCCTTCACTGAAACGTTCATCACTCCGGCTTCATCGTCAAAGATGCGCAGCGCCGCAATCTTCTCGACAAGGTAGTCCGCGTCTTTGTTAGTGTCATCGCGGGCGATGCCCAGAAGAACGACGAGACCGTTGCCAATCTCGCCGATGATTTCGCCATCAACTGTAACTGACGCGCGCGTCACGCGCTGAACGACTGCTCGCATCTATGAGATTAGTTCGCCTAGCGTCCAAACCTACTGGGCTACATAGTTGTAGATAATCACCCCGTTCACCTTCACTGGTTTTCCGTCCAGCGTCGTGGGCGAAAACTTTGAGCGCGCCGCAGCCGACTCGGATGCTTTCGTCAGGAGTTTCGGGCCCTCAATTGCGCAAGCGCGTATTACGTCTCCAGATTCGTTAATTAGCACCCGAACAGTGACTTTACCAGACTCTCTCGACGCCCTGGCTTCAACAGGGTAAGGAGGAGTAACGAGGTTGAGGGCCCTGCCATTAACGACACCTCCCATGATGAATTGACCGCTGTCCTCGCCGGGATAAAGAAGACTGATCCCGTGCCCTTCAAGTTGATCCGCCTCCTGCGCGCGCTTTTCCTTTCGCAAGAGACACGCGTAACGATCGACAGCTTCGGCGATCGACTCCGCGTTAGCGTTCGTCCTGGTTCTAATCTCCAGCAATCGCTTATAGAGAGGTTCGGCCTGCTTGTATTCCCCCTGAAATTGATAGAACTCTGCCAGCCTGTACAACGATCGCTGCACATCCGAGTGGTCTGACCCGAAGGCCTTTTCCCTAACGGCGAGAGACCGTTTGTATAACTTTTCCGTCTCAGCGGGCTGCCCAAGTGCGTAGTAGTTCAGTGCGAGTCTATCCAGAATATCTCCCAGGCGCGGGTTTTCCGGACCCAGCGTCCGCTGGTAGGACTGTACGGCTCTCTCGAAGAGGCTCCTCGACTCGTTGTACTTTCTTCTTGCCCACTGGATTTCTGCGAGATTCAGAACTGCTGATGCGACCCCTTCGTCGTCCTTACCGAGTACTTTCTCCCGAAGTTCTACGGCTCGTTTTGCCATGGGAAAGGCTTCGTCATACTTGCCCTCGTTATAGAGTTTGACGACGGACGCGCTCAATCGCGACGCCTCAGCAAGTTCTGGTGACTGGGACGGCAAGCCCTCCTTACTCTGACTAACTGTCTGCTGGGTTGTAGGCGTACTCGATTGAGCGATCGCGCTTATTGTGGCTAAGAGTAAGAGGAGAGTTGCTTTGTTCACTTTCCTGGGTTCCTTCACTTTTTTGGTGGTCTGCTGGGTCGAATCTCAACGCGGCTCGGCAAGGCGCGATCGTCGTGATTCAGCAGATCGATAACCACGCGGGCGATGTCTTGCGGCGTCAGTTGCCAGCTCTTTTCACTGCTCGGTGAATCGCCGCCGAATTCGGTATTCACTGACCCCGGCATGATGTAACTGACTTTGATGTTGTCGTGCCGGACTTCCTGCATCAGCGCTTCGCTAAAACCGTTAAGGCCAAACTTTGAAGCGTTGTACGCGGCCATGCGCGGATGCGGATTCGCGCCCGCTAGTGAAGAGATGTTGATAATGTAACCGCCACCGCGTTTCTTCATCTGCGGGATCGCTGCGTGGCAACAATAGAAAACGCCGAACAGATTTGTTTCCAGCACCGCGCGAAAATCTTCCGGCGAAGTCTCTGCCACGGTTTCGAAGATGCCAATGCCGGCATTGTTGACGAGGATGTCAAGACCGCCGAGTTCTTTGACTGTGTGATTAATCAAAGCGCTAACTTGATCGTAATCGCGAACATCGCAAACGAAACCAATTGCGCGCCCGTGAGCAGTTTGATTCAATTCCTTCAACGCTTCATCGATCTCGCTCCGTTTTCGCGCGGCAATGCACACTGAAAGGCCCTCACGCCCGAGCGCTTCGACGATCGCGCGCCCGATGCCTCTGGTGCCACCAGTGACGATTGCGGTTTTGTTTTTGAGATTCATTCTCGCTTGTCTCTGTGCATCTCCGTGTACCTCTCCGGTCTCTGTGGTGAATTCTTCGTTAGGATATTTCACCACGGAGGCACAGAGGACCACAGAGGAACACTGAGAAAAACGGCCGGGCTATTTCAGCTTTTCTCGCAGTCGCTCGTTCACAACCTTCGGATTCGCTTTGCCCTTCGAGGCCTTCATAACCTGACCCACAAAAAATCCAAACAGCGCTTCCTTGCCTGAGCGATACTGTTCCAGTTGATTTGGATTCGCGGCGACGACTTCGTCGATGACCCGATCGATCTCGCCGGTGTCGCTGACCTGAACCAGGCCGCGCTCTTCAACAATCGCAGCGGCAGGCTTGCCGGTCGCGAACATTTCGACCAGCACGTCTTTGCCTTGCTTGCCGCTGATCTTACCCTCGTCGATCATGCGAACGAGCGCGCCGAGCTCGGTGGCCGGGACGGGACTCTTGTCAGCGGTGATGCCTGCATTCTCAAGTTCGCGCAGCAGTTCAGAACGAATCCAGTTCGCTGTCACGCGCGCATTCCCGCCACTCGCTTCCACCGCGCTTTCGTAATAGTCGGCGAGCGAACGCTCGGCAGTCAGTTGCGAAGCGTCGGAAAACGACAGGCCGTACTGTTCGACAAATCGCTGCGCGCGCGGGCCTGGCAATTCCGGCATTGACGCGCGCACCTGCGCGATGAATTCATGGGTCACAACCAGCGGCGGCAAATCAGGCTCGGGAAAGTAACGATAATCGTGCGCCTCTTCCTTCGAGCGCATCGGGCGCGTCTCGGCAGCGCGCTCATCCCAAAGCAAGGTTTCCTGAAGCAAGTGTCCGCCGGATTCCAAAGTCCTGATGTGCCGCTCGACTTCAAATTCGATCGCGCGTTGCATGAAACGAACTGAGTTCAGGTTCTTCAATTCAACCTTCGTTCCAAACTTCTGATCGCCTTTGCGACGCACGGATACGTTAGCTTCGCAGCGCAGATTCCCTTTCTCCATGTCCGCTTCGGAAGCGCCAACCCACTGCAACGCGCGGCGCACGTGGTTGACATAGTCATAGGCTTCCCAAGACGAACGGAAGTCAGGCTCAGTTACAATTTCCGCCAGCGGTGTGCCCGAACGATTCAGATCGATGTAAGAAAAGCGATCGACATCCGGCAACCCTTCATGCACGTTCTTGCCGGCGTCTTCTTCCAGATGCAGGCGCGTGATTTGCACGGTCATCGGCCGCCAGTTGTGCGCGTGGCCGGCTTCATCACGATCGGCGGTCATGATCTCAAGCGTGCCGTTTGCTGAGAACGGCTGATCGTATTGCGAGATTTGATAGCCTTTCGGCAGGTCGGGATAGAAGTAATTCTTGCGCGAGAAGATCGAGCGTTCGTTAATGTGAAGCCCAAGCGCCATCGCCGCGCGCGCGCCGAGTTCGACCGCGCGCCAGTTCAGCACCGGGAGCGCACCCGGCAAGCCGAGACACACGGGACACGTGTTCGAGTTGGGCACGTCGCCAAAATGCGTCGAGCAGCCGCAAAAGATTTTTGACGCAGTGTTCAGCTGCGCGTGGACCTCGAGGCCGATGATGGTCTCCCAGTTAGTCATGGTTTCAAGTTTAAGGTTTCAAGTTTCAAGTCACAGTTCTTGCCTGGTCGAAATCGGGATCGAGAAAACGATCACGATTTCGGTACCAAACTTGAAACCTTAAACCTGAAACTTGAAACTTATTTATGGCTCCAGCCAAACCTGCGGCACCCTCGCGTCGCGTGCTTCGTCTTCCAACTCGCGCCAGCGTGCTGCCAGTCCGGCGCGGGTCACCAGCAGACTGTCGAGCCTGTCGCTAAGATTCGCCCGGTCGTAAGAATCTTCGACGTAATCAAAAGGACGAATCGGAGACGCGAAAGGAAACGCCGATCCGATGGGAAAGCCGAAGCCTGAAACTGGCCGCGCCGGTCTCAGCCCGCGAAACCGCTCGGGAGCAGGATTGATCAAAACCTGTCCACGCCCCAGCGGCGCCGAGCCAACTCGCGGAGCGATGAACGTTCCTGGGTTTGCCATACGGGGGACAACGGCTGACGTGCTTCCGAGTGGCGCGAAAGGAAGAACGCTCGTTATTAGACTGTGCGTGGCCAGGGGAAACTGGCGAAACTCGGTGAGTCGCGCTTGCAGATAGTTAATCTGGGCGTCAGCCGCGCTGATTTCACCGCGTAGCGCGCTCGCGCGCTCGCGCCAGTAGGCTTCTTCGCGGGCCTGCGAGAGAGATTGCTCGCGCAGACGGTCGCGTGTCGCTGTTTCTTCCCGCTCTTGTCGCTGGCGTGACTCCTCAATTGAAGGCAGGCCCAATTCGATGCGACGCTTCTCGTAGTCTCGCTCGCTCTCGATGCGTCGTTGCTGAATGGACTCGAGTTCGCGGTTCGTTAAAGTCCGTTGCGCTCGCGGTGATACTGACGGCGAAGGCGTGGCTAACTTTTGTTCCGCGTGCGTCGCGAATTTGCCAGGCGCTTCGTTGTTAGCGCGCTCAGTCGCGGCCACGTCAACCAGGATCAGTTGGACGGTCCTGCTGATGCCGGGCGCGATTTCGTAAGTCAGCGTCGACTTTGTCAACGTGAACTCCGACGCAATTTCAATTCGCCGGCCATCCCGCAAAACGATCGTGTACGCGCTCGCGGCCACTGACAGCGCCAGAAGCAAGATCGCAGACGCGGCAATTCGGGCAAACTGACGCCGCATGAAAAGTGAACTTATAGGTGAAAGATTTCTCAACATAACCAGACCTCACTTTACGCCAAGTTTTTCTCCGGGGATGTTTGCAGTATACACCCCGCGAAAACACGGCTCAATATGGCCGTAAATCAGTCCTGCCCAAAAAACTTTGACGACGAGCGCGCCGGTTGTTATACAATCCGCGCCGTTTCCCGAGACAATTCTCGCAACTCGACGGCGGCAGCGCGTTTTTGAAGCTGCGCTTGTCCGCATGAGCCTTTGACCGTTTCACAGGAGAAAGAAAAAGTCATGGCGAAGACTGTTTGTAAACTTCTGGGTGTGGTTTTGCTGCTGCTAGGGATCCTGGGATTCACTCATGTTCTGGACTCCTTAGGGGCCCATGTTGGTCCTTCCTACTTGGCGCATAACGCGGTCCACATCGTCTCCGGACTGGTCGCTTTGTATTTTGGTTTTGCCGGATCGGCCGGTAGCGCACGCGGATTCTGCTTCTTGTTCGGCCTGGTCTATCTGCTGCTGGGCGCGTGCGGCTGGTTCCTGGGCACTGGCGCTGGACACGAGTTCCACGTCGGTACGCTGTTGATGCTCGGCAAGATGGACCACATCATCCACATCCTGGTCGGCGTTGTTTTCCTCGCCGGCGGAGCGTTGGGAAAAAGCAAATAGCAGTTTTCTCGCTTCGTCGGGCCGTTCATAAATAAGGATGCAGCGCGCGGGTGCGTCGCGCGCTAGTCTTTCCGTATCGGCTTCCGGCCGTCGGTCGTCCGGAAAGACCGAGTCGTTCACCTGAACCGCAAGTTAATCCCGCCGCGCCCGACAACCCCGGGCGCACGAAAGCCGTTTTCGAAATACTTCGCCGCAAAAAGGTTTTCCGCCCCGCCAAAGAACGTAATCACGACCCGCTCAGACATCGCACGTTCGTAGCTTCCGAACAGATCCGCTTTGGTGTAACCAGGGAAAGTCAGCTCCGCCGTGCGGAATGGAAAGTCATTTTCAAACACGGGAGCAAGGTAAGCACCCGTCCGGTTGAGATCGAAGCTGACGAGAAACGATCTATACCGTTGATTCAAAGTCATCCCAAAGAGATGTTTCGGAATTACGTACTCAGGTTGCATACCGCGCGAAGTGACAAAGCGATCGCTGTTCGTGTAAGTGTAAGACGCGCGCCAGTCACCGCCACGCCATGGCGCGGCCTCGACGTAACTTTCGATGCCGCGTGAAATGCCGCCGGGTTGATTGACGTAACCGCTAAACCTTCCCAGTCCGAGCGGGTCAACGATGAAACCCTTAAACGCAATCACGCGCTGCAGACGCGTGTAGAAATACGTCGCGCCAAACCGCGCGCGGTCGCGCGCCACACGCTGATCGAAACCAGCGTCAACGCTGATTGACTGCTCGGCACGCAGCGTGGGATCACCAAATCGCGCGAAACCCACTCGCGCAAAGGTCCCTTGTCCAAATCTTTCAAATAACGAAGGCGCGCGAAACCCGTTGCCGACGTGCGCTCGGAGCTTTGTGTTTGTCGAGCGAAAGAAGTAAGCAATCGAGCCGTCGCCGGTCAGAGACCTTTCCGGCGTAATCGAGCCCAGAAAACCGGGTCGATCCGCAGCGCTGACCTCAAAGAACTGCGCCCGCGCGCCCAACGAAATCTGCAAACGATCGTCGAGCAGAAAGATTTGATCCTGGCCAAACACGGCGACGGTTCGTTGCCGGTCGGTCGTGTTGTTCACCGAACTGAAGGACGGGATCGATGATTGAAAGATCGACTCGTGTTCGTATTCAAAACCAGCCGTCGCCAGATTGTGGCGGCCGAGCCGCAGATTTGAACGAGCGTCGATCGTATCCGTCGCCCCGTTGTTGACGCTCAGGAACTCGAAATCCCCGAACGGATAAAACGCCGCGAACTTCGGATCGAACCGCGAGCCGTTATAGTTGCGACGCCGCGCGCCGACGTGCTGATAAGCAATCGAGTAAGAAAGTTTGTCGTTAACCTGCTGCGAAAGTCTTACCGATCCAACCAGCACGCGCGTGCGCCGGCCTTCGTCAGGGTTGTTGAGGTCCGCGTGAAATGTGCTGCCTTCAACCGCGAGCGGATACGTTCCGCCGGTGAACGCCCCCGGCAACGCAAACGGACTGTCGTTCAGACGCGCGTTCGAGATCGTGCCGTAGAAATTAGCGCTGATCGTTACAGATGGCCGGACATTGAATTGCCAACGCCCCGCTGCGACGGTATTTCCATACTCGTCGTTTCCATCAACGCCGCGTCGCACATCGATGCGCGTCAAGCCAAAGCTGAAGCCGGCGCGTTTCCCGATTCCGCCAGCGCCCTTAATTCGCTCGCGAAACAACGAGAGGCTGCCGCCGTCAAAGCCGAACTCGAAATGCGGCTTGCCGGCTCCGGTTTCCGGTACCAGATTGATCACGCCGCCGATCGCGTTCGTCCCATAAATCGAAGAGCCCGAGCCGCGCAGAACTTCCACGCGATCGAGATCCGCCGGCAACAAATCCGTGATGAACGACACGGCCGAGCCATTGATGTCCGACGAATCGCGCACACGCAAACCGTCGAGCAGAATCGCCGTGTCAAAGTTTCGCTGGCCGCGCAGACGCAGCGTCGTCAACGCGCCCGTCGATCCCTGTTGCTGTACGCGCAGTCCGGGCGTGCCGCGCAGGCTTTCAGTCAGCGTCAGCTCGCGCCGTGCTTCGATTGATTGATCGTCCAGAAGGCTGACCGCTTTGGACGTTTCGTCAGCGCGCTGCGCCGTACCCGTCGCCGTGACGACAACGCTTTCGCTAACGGCCTGGACTGAGAGGCGAACGTCGTTGGAGACTGTCTGCCCCCGAGGAACGTTGATTTCGTTCGACGTGAAGTTAGCAAAACCTTTCGCTTCAACTTCTATGACGTAATCACCAGGCACCAGATTCTTGAACGAATACGCCCCGTTGTTGTCGGTAACTGTAAATAGCTGTGCGCCAATGCGCGAACGCAGTTGCACCTTGGCGCCGGCAACAGCAGCATTGTGCTGGTCCGAGACGCGGCCGGTGACGGATGCCAAGTTCTGGGCGAAGGCAGGCGCTGAGAGAGCGAGGATTAGAATGAGAGATCTCCAACCGCGAAGCCGTTGAGCAACAAAGCCCAGCGTTGTCGCACGGCGACTACGCTGGGTCATCGCGACATATTGTTTCTTCGCAACCCCGACGGGGTTGCGAATGGAACTTTTCCACAACATTCCCAGGGTAGTCGCTGCGCGACAACCCTGGGCTGTGTTAAGCAACCGCGTTGCGGTTGTTATCAAACTGGTCTTGAGACCGGGAATTAAGATTGAACCAGCCAGGTTTGTTTTCCAGTAATTTCTTCTTTTCATCTTAGCTTCTCCTGCCCGTCGCAGTACGAGCTGAAAGTAAGCGGTGAAGGTTTCCTGACTCGCGGTCATGATTCAAGAATGAATCGCCAACGCTCCACGCCTTCCCACGCTGCTAGCGCAGTGGCCAAAAACTTGCGGAGAGTTGTCACCGCTTACAGTTGCGCGGGCAGTGGCGGCTTTGCACCGCCTTCCCTGTTTTCGCCGCTCAACGGTTGATGGTGGCACAGACTTCAGTCCATGCTGCTTCAATGCCGGCGCACTAAACACAGACTCAAGTCTGTGCCCCATGTACCGGCGTGATTCTGGGCACACCCGAGATCGGATGCGCGTCAACCAAAACTTCCAAATCGAAGACTCTGCGCAGCAAGTCGGGTGTCAGCACCTCGCCGGGCGGGCCAATCGCGATCGCGCGGCCCGCTTTCATCAGCAGAACGCGATCGGCAAACTCCGCCGCCAGGTTCACGTCGTGAGTCACAACTACCGCCGCCGCCGACCCGTCGTCGCAACGCGCGCGCACCAGGCGCAGCATCGTCGCTTGATGAGCCAGATCAAGATTCGCAGTGGGCTCGTCAAGCAAATAGACGCTTGCTTCCGTCGCCAGCGCGCGCGCGAGCACGGCGCGCTGTCGCTCGCCGCCGGAAAGTTCGTTCATCAAGCGCGCTCCAAAACCTTCAAGTTCGGTCTCAACAAGAATTGCATCCGCGATCTCAACATCGTGATCGCTTTCCCAACCCCAGGCGCCGGGCCACGCATATCGTCCGCCGAGAATGAACTCCATGACCGTCACTGGAAAACGCAGGTCTGCCTCTTGTGCGACGACCGCAATGCGACGCGCCACGGCGCGCCGCGCATAAGCCTGCAACCGCTTTCCGTCGAGCAGAACTTCGCCACTTGTTGGCATGAGCGCGCCGTTGAGCGCGCGCAGCAAGGTAGATTTCCCGCCGCCGTTGGGGCCGATAATGGCGATCACTTCGCCGGTTTTGGGAATCAAGCTAACACCCGCGACCGCTTCACGCGGGCCGTAGTGAATTGTGATGTTTCGCGCTTCGAGCATTACCCTCGCCTCAGCAAATAAATAAACAGCGGCGCGCCGATCAGCGCGGTGATCGCGCCGACGGGCAGTTCGCGCGGCGCGATGATCGTGCGCGCAATCGTGTCGGCAACTATGACAAACGCCGCGCCCGCAAAAGCGGACGCGATGATCACCAGACGGTTGTCACTGCCGAAACTCAGGCGCACCAGATGCGGCACGACGAGTCCGACGTAACCGACTGAGCCGCTCGACGCTACCGACGCGCCCACGAGCAAACTCGCGGCCACGAACACCGTCACCCGCACGCGCCCGACTTCCACTCCCAGATCGAAAGCGTCACGCTCGCCCAGCATCATCAAATTCAAACTTCGCGCGTTCAGCGCCAGGATCACGACGCCGATTCCCGCCGCGACCAGCGCCACCGTTAGCAAACTCGTCGTTGTGCCTGAAAGATCGCCCAGCAGCCAGAACGTGAACGAGCGAATCCGCGTCGCGTCCATCAGCGTCGTGATGAAAACGATCGCTGACGAAAGAAATGTCGTGACGATCACACCGGCGAGTATCAAACGCTCAGGCGTCGCGCCTGCGCGTCCGCGCGCCAGACGGTAAACGACAAACGTCGCCGCCAGCGCGCCGGCAAACGCCATCACCGGCCGGCTCCATTCGTGCGCGCCAAAGAAAACCAGTGCCGTCATAGTTCCCACGGCCGCGCCGTTCGACACGCCGAGCAAGTAAGGTTCAGCCAGCGGATTGCGCAGCAGAGCTTGATAGCCCGCGCCGGCCGCCGCCAGACACATGCCGACAGCTCCCGCCAGCAGAATGCGCGGCAAGCGAATGTCAAAGAGTATTGCCTGCTGCTCTGAAGACAGTCCGCAATTCGTCTTGCCGGTCAGCGCGCACAGGGATGCAGCAAGAGGCAGACGCTGACTTCCAATCACCGAAGCAATAACCAGCACGACCGCGAGGGTCAGAAGCAGAAAGCCACAAACAAAAAGCGTGCGACTAAGCGTCGCCCGACCTGCTTCAGATGATCCCGATCGTTTACTCATTGATTTATTTGAAAGCCTCAGGATGCAGCACACGCGCCATCTCTTCCAGACCTTCAATCAGTCGCGGCCCAGGGCGCGATAAATGATCGTCGTTGATTTTGTAAATTCGATTGCTCAACGCCGCTGGCGAGTTTTTAAGTGGCGAAGCAACAGTTGCATTTGCCGTCCCCATTGAGCCGCCCGTCGGGAGAATAATCGCTTCCGGTCGCGCAGCGAGCGCGGCCTCGTCGCTGAATCGCGGGAAAGCGCCTGGCACATCAGCGGTTGCCGAAACGCCGCCCGCGCGCCGCACCAGATCGGTCAGATATGATTCGCGGCCGATGGTGTAAAGCGGTTCACCGGAAAGTTGATAGAACACCTTTACGGGTTTGACTTGCTTCGTCGCTGCTTCGACGGCGTCAGCGCGTTTGCGCAAATCCGCAACGACACTAGCTGAGCGATCATGGTCCCAAAACAAATCACCCAGAGTTTGGATGGAACGAAATACATCGTCGAGGCTCTGCGGATTGGTGACGTAAACCGCGATCTGCTGTTGGTCAAGCTGCTTTGTGAAGGCTTCGAGTTGCGACGCAGTCGAAACCAAAACGATCTGAGGCTTCAAAGCGATGATGCGCTCGACGCTCGGATGCATAGTGTCGCCAATCTTCGCGACGCTCTTCGCTTCGGCTGGGTAATCGCAGTACTCGGTGTCACCTACGAGCCGATCGCCGGCGCCGATCGCGTAAACAATCTCAGTCAGATTAGGCGCGAGCGAAACGATGCGATCGATACGCTGCGGCAGACGCACGCGGCGGCCGGCTTCGTCCGTGACTTCTCGTGTTGTATCGGAGGTCCAAGTGTTGCGGGGTCGATTGGCGCACGACGCCATCGCGATGACGATCAGCGTCGCGATCGGCAAAGCTTGGAGTGCGGCGGCAAGCGTAGCGCGACGCCGCTTTGGATCGGCCTGTGAATCCAAAGCGCCGCCGCCGTCGGCGCACTGCAAAGTTTGCTGAAAAAACAAAATCCCGTCGCCTTTCTCCTGCGCAAAGGCGACAGGCTGGCGACGGGACCTTTTCCGGAAAGAAAAATTCCCTGCGGCCTGAACACCTTTTCGCGGGCATTCAAAAGCTGCAATATCGTCCGGGCAGGTCTCCTGACTTTGATCATCGCTTCGTAATCAGCGAATCTCTTCACAGTGGCGCGACCGCGCGGGATTCTCACCCGCTTCCCTATTCTTCCCGCTTTCACGCGGGACACCCGAACGCATTTGAAAGAACATGGAACGTGACGTTCCTGCGATTTGCGCGCACATTAGCACGGGCCGGGCCCGCAAGTCAAAAATAATCGGTTGGACGCAGTTTGACCTGAGAGTTGGGTAATGGTACTGAAGGGGTAAAGGAGAACTTAAGGATGCACCCTCGAATAGAAGAAGTGCTTAGTTATCTCGATACCGAACGAAGCGCGCTGCGCGAAGCCGTCGAACTTGTTCCCCCCGCGTTACGCAACCAATCGCCGGGCACTGATCGCTGGTCGGTCGCGCAGGTGCTGCAACACCTCGCCATCATAGAGAAACGGATTGGGATGGGCATGACCAAATGGGTGGCGGACGCGCGCGCCGGCGGGACGGGACCAGAAACCGAGACATCTTCGGTGATGAATAGTCTTCCTCTTCAACTAATCGCCGATCGTAGTAAACGGAGAGACGCGCCGGAAGAAGTCCGGCCCCAGGGTGATGCCGATGCAAAGTCGGCGTGGGCCGCGCTGGAGCAGTCGCGGGAAACTCTCCGAACCGCAATTCTCGCCGGCGATGGTCTTGCCCTGGGTGAAGTCGTGCAACCACATCCGGTGCTTGGTCCGATCAATCTCTATCAGTGGGCTCTGTTTGTAGGCAGTCACGAGACCCGGCATACGGGCCAGATACGCGAGATTGCGTCACAGTTGAACGCCGATTCAAACACGGCAGCGGGCGCGGTGTGAATCGTAGTGCTAAGGGCGACTCTTTTTGCCACCTGATTAGCAATTCAGCTATGGCACGATTTGCTGCGCGGTCAACCAGATCTCATTCAGAATGACCTCAATCCACCGTCGTCGGATGGCGCTCGGCGGTTCAAGATCTCGTAACATTGTTCCCGGCCTGCCGCCATGATATCGACGTGCGGCGATGTCCATACAGGCATTGGCAAACTTCAGGCGGGAATCAGCGTGGTTGTGCACTATTCGATGTCTTACATTTGAGAATCCCTCCAACCTTGGGGCTTTGGATGAAAGGACGGTTTCGTGAAGCCCAAGCAGGAAGGATCTCTGAGCGCGTTGAATAACCTTCGCCGGATTGTGCCATAGCATAAAATCGTTGCCACTGGCTACTAATGTGAAAGCCCTCTCATAACTTCTGGCGTAAGTAGTTAAGATTGGTTCTCGTCCTATTGAGTTGGAATAACCTGCGACGTATTTCAAGAAAGACTCCTCGAGAAAAGATTCCCATTCGATAAAAGCTTTAAGGTAGGCGAGCTCGTAGACTTGCTCAATATGTCGCGTCGTTTCCTAACCGCGTCCAGTAGATTTCGCTGATCGGCCGCCCTGAGTTTTTGGGACTTTGATGATGCGAGTGACTCCCCAGGCAAGCCAAAGAGCCGATGGTACACCACTGCAAATAGCGTATAGAAAAGGGGTGGTCGGTGAAATTCGCTACTTGCAAGATCATCGCCAAGAGTTTCGGAAATCCAGTCAATGGACGTCTTAAATGTTTTCCCTATTTTTTGACGCCCCGGAAACTCCTCGTCAAAGTCACGGTAAAAATCATCAAGAGACTTCTTCTTATCCTGCTGACCAGCGAGTTCCGCGACTACGAGTTCGCTCGTAAGCTCCACTTCTAACATCCTAGCAATCGAATTCTCTGAGAATATCTTGTAACGTCGCCAAAACTCCAAGTGCTCATACGCGAGGGCATAGACGAATTGTTTGAAATGTCCGAAGAACCTGCCATTTCGAAGTTCCTGGTTGTTTAGTCCAACAGAATAGGTATTCACCCGTGCAAAGATTTCGAGAACCTCAGCATCGGAGACGCTTTTGAAAACGTCACATCGGAAACCATACTTTAGGATTGCATCATGATCGCCTTGATCTAGCTGCGAGAATCGCTTGCGAGCGTGCGGGCCACCCACAGACTTTGAGAGAGCATACTTCTCATCGATATAATCAAGAACGGCACGAAGCCGCTGCTGTCCGTCAATTACCTCTTTGACAATCTTTCGATTATCTTGACTCTGGCCTAAACGAATCGAAATCGGTGGGATTGGTATTCCCTTCAGGATGCTATCGATAAAATAGGATCTCGCAGGAGTCTTCCACACTTCTCGACGTTGAAACTTAGGCGTAAGCTCTAGAGTTCCACCTTGCCGCCAATCATCGAAGTCATTAATAGTGTAAGAGGAGGATTCAGGTCTTTCCATTGAGTCTTAACCTTTCTATTTGAATCACATGGCCAGAGCAAAAATCAGCTTCTATCACATCGAAGCCTGTGTGGCAACGACTGTTCATTCATCGCCAATATTGGAGCGATGTTGTCAGCAAACGGCTCGGTCAAGTAAGATTCGCGCTGAACTTCAAACCAGACTAGATTTCGGGGCCCAATGATCAAGACCGTCGAATGGACCAAAGAAGGCGTGCGCATGCTCGATCAGCGCCTGCTGCCCACCGAAGAGAAATACCTGACGCTGCGTTCGTATGAAGAAGTCGCCGACGCCATCAAGACGATGGTCGTGCGCGGCGCGCCGGCGATCGGGATTTCCGCGGCGATGGGATTGGCGCTGGGTGCAAACCAGTCGGTGGGAACTTCGGTCGCGGATCTTGAATACGATTTCCGCTTCATGTGCAAAGTCATGGAAGCGACGCGGCCCACGGCGGTGAATTTGTTTTGGGCGGTCGAGCGCATGCGCGCGGCGCTTCAGAAAGCCAAGACAGAGACCCATGACGTTGAAGAGATCAAAAACCGACTCGTCAGCGAAGCGCAGGCGATCTTCAACGAAGACATCCAATCGAATCGGGCGCTGGGAAAATTTGGCGGCGAGCTAATCGCCGACGGCGCGACGGTGCTGACGCATTGCAACGCGGGCGCGCTGGCAACTGCCGGCGATTACGGCACGGCGCTCGGAGTGATTCGTGGCGCGATTGATGCCGGCAAACGCGTCGCCGTGATTGCTGACGAGACGCGACCGTTCCTGCAAGGCTCGCGCTTAACCGCATGGGAGTTGGCCAAAGACAATATTCCCGTCACGGTTATCACCGACAACATGGCGGGCCATGTAATGAAGCAGGGCAAAGTTGATTGCGTAGTCGTCGGCGCGGATCGCATCGCCGCTAACGGCGACACCGCTAACAAGATCGGGACCTACATGGTCGCGGTGCTCGCGAAACAACACAATATTCCATTTTATGTCGCCGCGCCGATCTCCACGATCGACTTTTCGCTCGCGTCAGGCGAACAAATCCCGATCGAAGAGCGCGATGCGAGGGAAGTAACGCACGTGCGCGATCAGCAACTCACGCCCGATGGCGTGGACGTTCACAACTTCGCGTTCGACGTCACGCCGAATGAATTGATCGCCGCGATTATCACCGACCGTGGAGTCGCCAGGTCCCCTTACAATGAAAGCCTGCAAAGTCTGGTAACTGTCGCTTTGGCCTCTGCGCCCTAGAGACGCGGTTATGGCTGCCGGAATCAATCCACAAAGCTTTTCTTTGACGCGCAGTTTGAAAGAGGCTGCGAGCGCGACTCTCGAAGAATGGGCGGCCAGCGACAAAGTTAGCAGGCTGTGGGCGCGCGATGCGTCGCTTTGGACTGGCGCAGACGAAGCGGACTGGCTTGGTTGGCTCAGCATCGTTAGCGAGCAGAAGAAGAATGCGACGCGCTTCGCCAAATTTGCTGAAGAGGTTGCGGACATAGGTTTCTCTCATGTGCTGCTTTTGGGAATGGGCGGGTCGAGTCTCTGCCCCGAAGTATTTCGCAAGACCTTCGGCAAGATCGAAGGGTTCCCTGAACTGCACGTGCTCGACTCAACCGATCCGGCTCAGATCAAATCCATCGAAACCAAAATCGATTTGAGCAACACACTGTTCTTTGTCTCGAGTAAGTCCGGCACAACTCTCGAACCGAATATCTTCAAGCAATACTTCTTCGAGCGCGTTCGTCAAACTGTGGGAGACAAGGCCGGCGATCGTTTTATCGCAATCACCGATCCCGGATCGAAGTTGCGACAAACGGCGGAGCACGACCAGTTCCGAAAAATATTTTTGGGTGTGCCAAGCATCGGCGGCCGCTATTCAGCGCTCTCCGATTTTGGTTTGGCGCCGGCTGCGGCGATGGGAGTTGACGTTCCGAAGTTCCTCGATCGGACCAGCGAAATGGTCGCCGCTTGCGGGCCGGAAGTCTCGGCGCGCAACAATCCCGGCGTTATTCTCGGTGCGATTCTCGGCGTCGCGCACAACAACGGGCGCGATAAAGTAACCATCATCGCCTCGCCGGGCATCTACGATCTGGGCGCGTGGCTGGAACAATTGATCGCCGAATCAACCGGAAAGAACGGTAAGGGTTTGATTCCCGTCGATCGCGAATCGCTCTCCTCGCCCGAAACGTATGGCGACGACCGCATGTTTGTCTATCTGAGGTTGGCAGGCGATACGGATGCTTCACTTGATGTTTCTGTCGATGCACTCGAAGATGCTGGTCAACCAGTCGTGCGGATTTCCGTCGGGGATGTTTACAATCTCGGCCAGGAATTCTTTCGCTGGGAGATCGCGACCGCCGTCGCCGGATCCATCATCGGCATCAACCCATTCAATCAACCCGATGTCGAAGCGAGCAAAGTCGCGACGCGCAAGTTGACCGAACAGTACGAGCAAGCCGGATCGCTGCCCGCCGAGACTCCGTTCTTTGAAGCTGACGGCGTCAAGCTCTTCGCCGACGAGAGGAATGCGAAGAATTTGAATGATAAGGTCAAGGATCGCTCGTTGAGTGGATATCTAAGAGCGCATTTGGATCGTGTTCAAGACGGCGATTACTTTGCGCTGCTTGCTTACCTTGAAATGAATGACGCACACGAGTCTGTTTTGCGATCTACTCGTCATGCCGTTCGCGATCGAAAGCACGTGGCAACGTGTCTGGGCTTTGGCCCGCGCTTTCTGCATTCGACCGGACAGACTTACAAAGGCGGGCCGAACACGGGCGTGTTTCTGCAAATCACTTGCGACGACGCGATCGACTTGCCCGTGCCCGGGCAGAAATATACTTTCGGAATTGTGAAAGCCGCACAGGCGCGCGGCGACTTTGAAGTGTTAGCAGAGCGCGGGCGACGCGCGTTGCGCGTGCATCTGGGAGCGGATGTGTCGGCAGGTTTGGCGCAACTGCAAGAAGCGGTGAGGGCCGCGTTGCAGTAAAGTAGTTGGCTTTCTCTGTGGTTCTCTGCGGCCTCCGTGCCTCTGTGGTGAAGGGCTTTCCGCGATCACTCACCACAGAGACACAGAGGTCGACAGAGTTGCACAGAGAGTTCCAATATAGAGGGACTCGATATGCAACTGGGAATGATTGGTCTGGGGCGAATGGGCGCGAATATGGTGCGGCGGCTGATGCGCGGTGGTCATGAATGCGTCGTTTTCGATCTCAACGCCGACAACGTGAAGCAACTGGTCAGTGAAGACGCCAAGGGATCGGATTCGCTTGACGATTTCATCAGCAAACTGAATAAGCCGCGCGCGGTTTGGATCATGGTGCCCGCCGGCAACGCGACTGAGAAGACCGTGAACGATCTGGCAGCGAAGATGGAAGCAGGCGACATCATCATCGACGGTGGCAACTCATACTTCAAAGACGACGCACGTCGTTCGATCGCTTTGCGCGAAAGGCAAATCAACTATGTTGACGTCGGAACCAGCGGCGGCGTGTGGGGACTGGAGCGGGGTTATTGCATGATGATCGGCGGGCCCGAAGAAACCGTGCGCCATCTCGATCCGATCTTCAAAACGCTTGCGCCCGGTCGCGGCGAGATGACGCGCACGCCGGGACGCGAAAAATCAAACGGTACCGCGGAAGAAGGCTACATTTACTGCGGGCCATCGGGCGCGGGGCACTTCGTGAAGATGGTTCACAACGGAATCGAGTACGGATTGATGCAGGCTTATGCCGAAGGCTTCGACATTTTTCACAACGCCAACTCGAAAGACTTGCCGGCAGAGCATCGCTACGATCTGAACGTCGCCGATATCGCCGAAGTCTGGCGGCGCGGCAGTGTCGTCTCTTCATGGCTACTCGATCTGACAGCGATGGCGTTGCTCGAAGACCCGGAGCTGTCTGGATACTCCGGCTTCGTGCAAGATTCCGGCGAAGGTCGCTGGACAATCACGGCGGCGATCGAAGAGGCCGTGCCCGCGGATGTGTTGACCGCAGCGCTGTACGCGCGATTTCGCTCACGACAGGAGCATACCTTCGCCGAGAAGATTCTGTCGGCGATGCGCAAGAAGTTCGGTGGGCACGTCGAACCGCGCGCGAAGGAATGATCATTTTCCATTTGTCATTTTCCATTTTTCATTTGTCGTCGGGAAATGGGATTTTCAGCGTTCATTGAATCTTGTGCGCAAGAATGGCAAATGGAAGATGTCAAATGATAAATGGAAAATGATTCCATCGTTGAAACTGCCATGAACACCAGTCCGCCCTGCATCATGGTGATCTTCGGCGCGGCCGGCGATCTGACCAAACGAAAGCTGATCCCCGCGCTCTATAACCTCAAGCACGCCAATCTACTCTCGGATAACTTCGCGGTCATCGGCGTGGCGCGTGCTGAGATGAAAACGGAAGAGTTTCGCCAACGACTAAGCGACGAAATTCGTGAGTTTGCGACCGAGACAGTTGAGGCCGAAACCTGGAAGTGGCTGGAAGAGCGACTGTACTACCTGTCCGGCGACTTCGACGATGAACAGACTTATTCGCGACTGAAGGAATCACTGGAAAGGATCGACAAAGAGCGCAGCGGACACGGCAATTACTTTTTCTATCTGGCGACTGCGCCGGATTACTTTGCGCCGATCGTCAAACAACTCGGCGCGGCGCATTTGACTAGCGAAGAAAACGACCGCTGGCGGCGGGTGATAATTGAAAAACCCTTCGGCCGCGATCTTGATTCAGCAAAGAAGCTCAATTCTGAAATCAAACAAGTCTTGAACGAGAACCAGATTTACCGCATCGATCACTACCTCGGCAAAGAGACGGTGCAGAACATCATGGTCTTTCGCTTCGGCAACGGCATCTTCGAGCCTCTGTGGAATCGCCGCTACATCGACAGCGTGCAAATCACTGCGGCGGAAAAAGTCGGCGTCGAACAGCGCGGCGGGTACTACGAAGAAGCAGGCGCCCTGCGCGACATGGTGCCGAATCATCTGCTTCAGTTGGTGACGCTGACCGCGATGGAGCCGCCGATTTCTTTCGATGCTGACGCTGTGCGCGACGAGCAAACGAAAATCCTGCATGCGATCCAACGCCCTTCTGCCGAAGAAGCTGCGAACCGCGCAGTGCGCGGTCAGTACGATGCCGGCGAGATCGATGGCGGGCAGGTTACCGCTTATCGCAGCGAACCCAATGTCGCGCCTGATTCGAACACGGAAACATTCGTCGCCCTCAAACTTTTAATCGACAACTGGCGCTGGGCTGACGTGCCGTTCTATCTGCGCACGGGTAAACGTCTGGCCGCGCGCGATACGGAAATTGCGATCCAGTTCAAGCGCGCGCCGTTTATGTTGTTTCGCAACACGCCCGTCGAGCGGCTTTCGAGTAATCGTCTGGTGTTGCACATTCAACCCGATGAGGGAGTCTCCCTGCGCATTGGGGCGAAGGTTCCCGGCCCGACGGTGAGCATCGGGGCGGTCGACATGGACTTTGATTACGGAGATTATTTCGGCGACACGCCCAGCACCGGTTACGAACGTCTGTTGCACGATTGCATGTTGGGTGACGCGACTTTATTTCAGCGCGCCGATCAAGTAGAAGCTGGCTGGAGCGTAGTCGCGCCGATCCAGGAGGCTTGGTACTCGCAACCTCCCCGTTCATTTCCTAACTACAAAGCAGGCGCGTGGGGACCCAAAGAAGCTGACGAACTGCTTGCGCGCGACGAGCGCGAGTGGGAACAAACCCAGAACATCTCAGCGAAGAGACAAAATAAGTCTCAGTTACTTCCGACTGATTAATATCGCCGCGTACGATGTGCTCGTCGCCAACCAGGCTTTAGGTTATTCCGCTTCTCGTGTCGCTCCACGCAATCCCAGCAAACATGGTGCAACCGATTGTCTGCGCCGATAGACTCGACGACGTGCGGCGTCTCCCGGTCACAGCGTTCGCAACGGTAGACTTTGTCGTGCTCGCCTGGTGTCATGTGCTCTCTCGTTGATTCCATTATTGCTGTTTGCCACGTGATCCGCCAGCCCAAGCATGGACTGCTTCAACCTTCACTTTCGAACACTCCGCGATACGACAGCTCGCCGTTCACTATTCTGGCTGCTGAAGTAAACGGATGTGACTCTGATTTTTCGGCCACCATAATGTGATTGACCTCGATTCCCTTCGCTTTCAGGTAGTCAGAGATCAAACTGCGATGACAGCGCCACCAAACGGCTTCGGAGCACATCACTGCCGTTCGCCTCTCGCGCGCCACCTCGAGCAACCGCAGGATACCGTCGCGAAAACTTTCTGTCTCCATATAATCGGCATAGCCGCGAAATGATTCGTTGCGCCATGCGAGGTTCTGCGAATCCGGCTGGGCGCGCCGGCGGGCCACCGAGTTCGGGAAAGTGCTGGTAGTCAATTGCGGCTTCAGTCAGTGACGCTTTCAAGTTCTCTTTGTTAAATTGCGGATAACGTTTAGAGCCGGGATAGCTTCGCACATCGGCAAGTAGTTGAATCTCGAAGGATCTGAGCGCCTCGATGAGTTCCTCGATAGGACGCGTCGACTGGCCGATGGTCCAGAGTTCTAGTTTGTTTTCGGTCATCAGGAAGTTCTCCAGTCAGGAGACGTGTGCTTCAACTCTGGCACTGTGCACATATTGACGCAAGCATGGCGTTCTTCAACAAACTAAATACGTTGCTGGGCACAATAGCTCTTGACAGCGTAAATCCCGTAGGAGTATAAGCCGCCTGTCCCATGCAGTCTTACTGGCGCGTCGCGTGGCGCGCCCTCACGAAACCGCCGCGACATCGCCACCCTCCTTTTCTCGGTTGCGACGCCGCCTTTGCCGCGAAAGTTACTGATGCATATCAACAGTTTTCATCGTTCTCGCGTTTTCCAACATGATCGGGCATCGCCGTCAGTTAAGTTCTGATTTTCGTCTTGCGACTTGTTTCCTGAATTAGGTCAGACAAAAGGAGCAATGAAATGTTCAATTCGAACGTTCTCGATGTCGCCATTGGCATGATCTTTGTGTACCTGCTGCTCAGTCTTTTGTGTTCGGCTGCGAACGAGATCCTGGAGTTGTGGCTTAAGAAACGGGCGACAGACCTTGAGCGCGGAATAAGAGAGTTGCTAACACCGAATAGCGCCTCGGGCACTAATAACGATCTGGTGCACAAGCTGTACGACCACGCTCTGATCAATGGTCTCTTCAAGGGCCAATACGCTGAGAGTGGTATAGTCGCACAAAGTCGTCCAGCAAGATTCTGGCGTTGGGTAAAGGGAACGAAGCTCCCGGCGTATATCCCGTCGCGCAATTTTGCTCTGGGACTGATGGACCTGATTCTACCTGGTACGGCTCCAGCCGCTCCAACTCCAGACAATCCAGCCCCTCCTCCTCCCGTGGCATCAGGTGCGGCAGGGGCCACGCCCGCAACTTTTGCAGTGAGCCTCACTGCGGTGCCGCCGACGCCCACTCAAGCAATCGCAGCCGGCAACCCTTTACAACCGTTACGTGCGGCCCTTGGCACCAATCCTCTAATTGCCGCTAACCCGATTGCCCAGAAGTCACTGATCGCCCTCGTTGATGCCGCAGGGAATGATGTCGCTAAAGCGCGCGAGAATATTGAGGCTTGGTTCAACAATTCCATGGACCGCGTTTCGGGATGGTACAAACGGCGCTCACAGGTAATCATCTTGGTGATTGGTTTGTTCGTAGCCATCGCAGTAAATGCCGACTCTCTGGCAATCACTAAACGGCTGTGGACTGATCGGGCACTGCGCGAATCCCTGGTATCGGCCGCCGACGCTTATGCTAAGGCGAATGCCGAACCTCGTCCGAAACCCTCACCTAGTCCCACTCCGCCAGGATCCGACGGTACAAAACCGGTGGCAAAAGCTGGGAATCTACCCGCGTCAACGCCGTCGGAAAAGGCTACACCGAACCCGGCACTCGCTCGAACCGTGCCAATCGGTTTCGTGGCGCATTTCGATCATGCGGCTAGAGCTACACCGACACCGACAGCGAGGCCCACACCAACCGCAGTGGCGACGCCCCACTTATCAACCGCGGCTACTCAGTTACCTTCGGGTACGCCGCCACCATCACCACTGACTTCGCCACCCGCGGAAGCAATAACCACGGCTAGCCCTATGACAAGTCCGGCAGCTGGCGCCAACCAGCCCTGCTTCGAAGGGTTTGGCCTAAAGGTCTGTGGACCCGTCTGGTTAGTGGTCGGGGTTATTGTGTTGGGCGCGTGTTTCGCTCTTCTCGTCGTGCCCAAGGTGCGGCATACAATTAATAAGTTGAACGATGGAGCGACCAAGTGGATTGGTATCTTGTTAGCCGTTGTTTTCGTTCTCTTATTCTTCGGCAATTGGCTATTCGGCGGTAACAAGTCTCAAGTCATTCAATCACCAACCCCAACACCGAGCGCGTCTCCGACGGTTAGGGATTCCCCAACAGTATCCCCAACACCAAAGCCTTCGACTATGCCGGCACCGTCCGTTGCGTCTCCCAAGTCCGGATCGTCTTCGACACCCGAAACGCCTTCTACGCCAAAACCGCCCTCAGCGACATCTCCAACACCACCGCCTTGTGCGTACGAAGCGTGCAACGGAAACGAAGACTCGCCGCAATGTAAGTTAAAGAAGGCCACGTGCGAAATCGAGGGGTTGGGCTTGCCGATAGGGTGGACGCCACCCGAAGACAGATGGCCCGGGTTGCACTTTTGGACGTTGGAGTTTTGGACTAACTGGGCGATCCAGTTTCGCCTTCACGGGTTTGGCTGGTTACTGACTGCCTTCGCAGTCTCTCTAGGCGCGCCATTCTGGTTCGACATGCTCAACAAACTCATCGTCGTCCGCTCAACGGTCAAGCCGAAAGAGAAGAGCCAGGACGAGCCGTCAAAGAGTTAATGTGAGCGGTTGCGCCGCGGAGCGAGCCCACCATCGTTCGTCGGCGCGGGACCGGAGCGATCGCGTTAAGTAAAACCAGGCGTTACGATTCTTACGGCTTGCAAATTTTCTTGAGGGAGTTTTTCGGCAGTTTGCGCCTTTAAGAACTGAAGCCTGAGTTACCCGAATCACCAGGGCTGGAAGTCCCAAACAACTTCATCGTCGTCCGCTCGGCCGTGAAGCGACAAGGAAAAAGCGCAGAGGAGGGGTCGACTGATTTAGTGCGGAAACTCAAGATCATGTTGCTGAACCGCTCCCCGGTTTGGGAGAGCCGATGCGTTTTGCTCGGACTCCACGAACTGAGAAGCCTTTGGCGCCAGGGTTAGCGGTTGCAGGAACGTCGGAGACCGTTTCGAGAAAGCATGACAGTTTCTTTTTGAACTGCCCAGGCTAAACCTGAGGGATTGAGGTTACTTGTTACGAAGGAACAGGAGGCAGCCTGACGCTTCGCCGGTGCTAAGCTCCTTACGTGGCCGAGATTTCTCTTTTAATCTCATACTGGAGGTTCCATGTCAGCAAATGTACCTACGGCTAGTGTCGTAAAGATCGGCGCGAAAAAATGCAAGCCGTTCATCCTTGAGGTGATGATCTATAGTCCGAAAAGCGGATTTAAGGCCGATGTAGTAGTGGAAAGAGGTTGTACCGCCGATAACTCATCGGTTTAGAAATTCGTCTTCGACCTCTACAAGAAGAACGCGGCCGGCACCGGCTTTGACCAGCTAATTCATGTTTCTTACAGAGGTCTGACGCCGGCAGAGAACGTCGCCATTGCCGGCATGATAGACGGACTGTCAGACTCCCAAGCCGCCCAACTTCCGGCTTTGAATGCTGCCTCAGAGAATTTCCATAACAGTCCTACACCTGCCAATCAGACGGCAGTTGCTCAAGCGGCGCAAACTGTAGTCAACGCCTGAAGCTAGTTTGCAGGCTTTGCTGACTTCAGAACCATTAGGAGGAATGTCTCATGGGTGAGGGTTGGTGTGTCTTGAAGAGGCTAGGTTGTTTGGCACTAGGGCTGACCGTCGCTTCTGCCTGCGCTTGGCAAGCGAGCGCTCAATCCTCACCTACAGCAAAGAAGGACGTCTGCAGAGATGACATAAAGGATAAAGATGGGTACAAGTTCCGAACGACTCGGGTAGAGGCTCGATATCTTCCAGCGGACTTGGTTACTCTGCCGCAACCCGGAACCGACTATTCACCTCAAATCGTTTGGGACATTGAAGGGGCAGTCAAGGAGGCCCTGAAGTCGCAGGAGCCTCCTACGGTCGATGGAGCAATCGAGGGGTTCAAATACATAAGTTCGTGTGTAGTCGTGCCGACAGATTGCTCAATGTGCGTTGACGTTACCATACGGACGACTGCCTTGCGTATTGATTTGGACAATCCCTGGAGAAGCCTGCTCAGCATACCCCGTTCAAGTAGTTCCACGTTTTTCGATAACGTTCCCAAACCACTTCTCGCTCTCAATCCTAGATTCGGAATCAGTCACGATAAAGCATTTGGTGCCGCGGCCGACTTTGGGATTTCCGCTAACCTCCTGAATCTGAAAGTAGATTCGAAGGAGCGCAAGAATCGATTGGACTTGATCGCCAGCGGGCGAAAGTCGTTGAACAACCCTTTCTATGAGTCTGCTGCCAGTATTTCCTTTTCCCATAATCTGGCTGAACCCCTTGAGAAAGTCTCACTAGAGGCGAGCTTCACCGGAGATCATGTGCCTTTGGGAGGAGGCAATTACCTGAGGAACGCGGTCAAGGTAGGTGGCACCGTGGAACTACGACCCAATACCGGTCCTTTCGGCTACCTTAACCTCAGTGGTAAATACCGTTGGTCAAGCAATAGGTTCGACCCTTCCGGCGGCGGTTCCGCAGAGCGGACCCGTGAAAACGCTTTCGAGTTACGGGCCCTTGCCGATGGCCATCTTGGCGCGGGCGTAACGCGCATCGGTTTGTGGATCGATGGCGGCTCGCCGAAGAACCGCACTGATTCTTATCGGCGACTTGCGGGCATCTTTGGGTACGAGAGGGAATTTCTTATCAAACCCAATCAGAGCATAGGGCTGGAGGTTCTCGTCGGTGGGGGGCACCTCTGGGGCGTGGCCCCTCAGTACGCACGGTTCTATGGGGGGGGGTCCGGGGCAAACTTTCTTTATGAGGAAAACAACTCACGTCTTATTGATGGTTTTCCGACCGGTCCAATATTGCGGAGCTTCGGCAGCGGCCAGGACGTTGCTGGTGCACAAACACTCGCCTTACAGGGTGGAACTTCCTATGCTCATGCTAATTTCAACGTTACGATTCCGATCCCCAAATGGTCGCGCCCGTTGCTCCCCGATATTACAATCCCTGGAAAGGTCGTCGGTGTCGATTCTGACGGGGAGCCTATTATCGAGGAAGTCCCCTTAAGAACCACGGTGAAAGGTCTGGGGTTGCTTATTAAGCAGAACCTTCGGAGCAAGTATGAAGAAGCGCATATGAGTCCCACGGAAGCAGTAACAAAGAGCAATAGAGACATGAAGGACATCGACTCTCTGCTTTCATTCATCGCCGAACAGGCGAACATATTTGCAGTCAAGCCGCTCTTCATGTTCGATGCCGCTCGGATCAACGCACCCAACGCTTTGAACAATCGCACTCGCTTTGCTATAGGTGGTGGTTTGCAGTTTACTGTCGTAACCGCCAAGTTCGAGGCTGGCTACATGCATACCGTTAGTCCACTGCCCGGCGAGTCCAGAGGCAATTTTGTCTTGCGTTTGTTTTTCCAGAACTTCTTTTAGAGTCTTCTCAGACGCGTAAAGGAGCGAGTCGATAAGGGTGCAGATGATGCCACCGTGACCCGTGTCTCGATCGCGGTGAATGGCAGCCCTCCTCATGGTGTCCCGGAAAGGCTTCAGAACTCTAAGACATTCATGCGCGCCCTAAGCTAAACCACCGAGAAGGTATTTGCCGCACCTTCTGAAGCCAGGAATTGGTAGGTGGCGAGGCGCCCAAATCACCTCCGCTTTGAATACCGCGCCAACGTCTGAGGAAAGACGCGCACGCCTTCGGGCATCTTGTTCATCGAAATCTTATTTGCGCCGGTGAGGATGTCGCGCGCGGTCATGCCGTAAACCTGCGAGTTGGCTTCGTTGTCGGGCTTGATCACGACGCCCTTCAGTTCCAGGCCAGCAAACAGGCCACGGCTTCGCGAATAAGAAAGAATCTGCGCGTTAAGTCTCACGTCCGTCGAAGCACTGGCTGATCTTCCCACAGGTCCTGCGGCCGCGCTGCCTTCGCCGCCGATTTCAAACTTATCTTTCAGCAAACTCTCAACTGCATTCTCGTTCATGAAAAGCAGAATGTAATCCGTCGACGACGCACCAATCTGCAAACCGATGCTGCCGCCGCCGAGATCGAAGAACGCAGGCGCGCTCCAACCGCCGGCAACGCGCCGGCTGATCACCCCGCTGCCGCCGCGGCCGCCAACAATAAATCCTGCTTTCAAGACGCTCGGGAAAACCGCTACGGCTTCCGCGCGGTCCAGCAGGTCGCGCGGGATCGATTTCTCGCGCGTGCCCATGATTTGATCGAACACGCGTGCGGCTTTGGCTGACTGATCGGCTGCGGCGCGCGCTTTCTTCGTGCTGCGCTGGCGACTCGTCTGCGCGAAAGCCGGCAGAGAACTCAATAGAATAGCTATGCCAGCCAAAACGAAAAGTTGTTTGGTATATCTCTTCATGCTTCTCCTCGTTAGATAATTCTTCAAACAAGCACCGGCAAAGATGCCGCGGTCCGCAGGCAAGATGGCTGCGCTCCGCTCGCGCCTTTTATCGTCGCACGGAATATCGCGCCAGCGTCCGCGGAAAGATGCGCACGCCTGCCGGCATTTGCGTCATTGTCCAGCGCCGCGCGGGCGAAAGAATGTCGTTCGCTTTCTTTCCGTACACCGCGACGTTGTCGTCGTTGTCGGGGTTGATCACGACGCCTTTAATTTCCAGTCCGGCAAATGCGCCACGGCTTCTCGAATAAGAAAGTATCCCCGCTTTCAACTGCGCGTCGGTCGAAGCGCTGGCCGATCGGCCCACGGGCCCGGCCGCGACACTTCCTTCTCCGCCGATTTCGAACTTATCCTGCAACAAGCCGCCGAGCGCTTCCTGATTCATGAACAGCATGACAAAGTCGGTCTTGGAGGCGCCGATTTGCAAGCCGATACTGCCACCGCCCAAATTGAAGAGCGCGGGCGGGCTCCAGCCACCTTTCACGCGGCGGCTGATCACGCCGCGTCCGCCGCGACCACCGACGATGAATCCAGCCTTGATGACGCCGGGAAAAACGGCAACGGCCTCAGCTTTGTCCAGCAATTTCTGCGGTATTGCCTGATCGGGAATGTTCATGATCTCAGTGAAGATGTCAGCCGCTTTCTTCGCCTGACTGGTTGCATCGGCCAGTTTCTTCGCGTTCTTGGTCTGACTTCGCGCGATGCCGCCGGTGCCGGTAATCAAGACAAATGAAGCTGCTATGAACGAAATTCCGCTAATGAGTTTGATTGCTCTCTCCATGATTGTCCCCTCCTCTCTTGCTTCCTTACCCGCTCGCTACCGCGAGCGGTTCCGACTAGGTGGCCAAATGTTTCTTGCTCGCTACTGGAGAGCATACTTATAATCGCTCGCTCTGACAAACGCGCGCGCGAAATGCAGGCGGGTTTGTCCACAATAACCATCATGCCGATTGGCACTCCATTTCATGAGCGAACGTTTGCGCTTTGCGAAAGCTTGAACTACCGCGAGTGGTCCGGCTACTACACGGTTAGCGCGTACGAGGCTCATCACGATCATGAGTACAACGCCATTCGCAATGCCGCCGCGCTGATCGATATCTCGCCGCTCTTCAAATATCGAATCACCGGGAAGGATGCGACCCGCCTGGTCGATCGCGTTATCACGCGCGACCTGCGCAAGGTTTCCGTGGGCCAGGTGATCTACACGCCGTGGTGCGACGAACACGGGAAAGTTATCGACGATGGCACGGTCTCGCGACTCGATGAAAACATTTATCGATGGACCGCGGCGGATCCCAGCCTGCGCTGGTTCACGCAAAACGCCGTGGGGCTCGATGTGCGAATCGAAGACATCTCGGAGAGCGTGGCCGCGTTGGCGCTGCAAGGCCCAACCTCGGCGCGGCTGCTGAAAACGATTGTCGAAGGTGCAAACATCGACACGCTCAAATATTTTCGGGTCACGAAAGGCAGAATCGCGGGCGTGCCCGTCGAGATTTCCCGCACGGGCTACACCGGCGATCTCGGTTATGAAATCTGGGTTGATGCAGATCGGGCATTGCACGTGTGGGATGCTTTGATAGAAGGCGGACGTTCGTTCGACATAACGCCTGCGGGAATGCTCGCCCTCGACGTAGCGCGCATCGAGGCGGGGCTGCTCTTGATCGACATCGATTTCAATAGTAGCAAGAAAGCGCTGGTCGAAGAACAGAAGTATTCGCCGTTCGAGATGGGTCTGGGCCGTTTGGTCAATCTCGACAAGAATCGTTTCGTGGGCCAGCAGGCGCTGATTGAAGAAAAGAAGCGCGGCCACGCGAAGCAGATCGTCGGCCTGGAAATAGATTGGACCGAAGTCGAAAAGCTTTACGAAGAAGTTGGTTTGCCGCCCGCCGTTTCGCCGATTGCTTCGCGCGTGGCCGTTCCCGTTTTCAGCCGCGGTGCCCAGACTGGTAAGGCTACGTCAACAACCTGGTCGCCGGTTTTGAAGAAGATGATCGCGCTGGCGACGCTCGAGCGCCGATTTGCAAATTCCGGCACGCGCGTCGAACTCGAGATGACCGTTGAAGCTGTCCGGCATCGGGTTGGCGCCAAGGTGACGAAGACGCCGTTCTACAATCCGAAACAAAAGACGTTGACGCCGGTGTGAAGTAAGAGCCGCGGCTTTGCCGCCTGATGTGCGGAAAGGCTTTGCCTTTCCGGCCCAGGCTTTTTTTGTTATTGCGAGGCTACGCCTCGCAAATGGAGGCATAGCCTCCCAACAACTTCTGAAACATCGGTCGGAAAGCCGGAGGCTTTCCGCACATCGGGCGGCAAAGCCGCGACAGCAAGATCGTGAAAGACTCCATTAAAGAGATCATCAACAGCTACAACCCCGACGCTCCTCTCGCGGAGGCGTCAACCATTCCCGCTGCGTGGTACACGGATGGACGTGTCTTCGAACTTGAAAAGCAGATGGTCTTCAGTCGGTCGTGGCAATTCGCCGCGCGGATCGATCAACTCCGCGAAGCTGGCGACTATGTCACGACCGAAATTGCCGGCGAGCCAATCGTCATCGTGCGCGGCAGCGACGGCGAGTTGCGCGGATTCTTCAACGTCTGTCGCCATCACGCGGCGGCAGTGATGACTGAGCCCGCAGGACGCGCGAATCAGATGCGCTGTCCTTATCACGGCTGGACGTATTCGCTGGAAGGCGAACTGAAAGGCACGCCGGATTTCGACGGAGTTTGCAATTTCGATCGCGAAGCCAACGGATTAGTACGAATAGCAATCGCGACCCGGGAACAGTGGGTATTCGTGAGACTGGACGGCGGGCATAACCCGCCTCTAAACAACGCGCAGAGTGATTTCGATAACTCTCTCGGAACTGATCTAATCAAGCAGTTTCAAAGCCTGAATCTTAACTGGCTCGAGCGCCGTCGCTACACACTCAACTGCAACTGGAAAGTCTTCGTTGATAACTATCTCGATGGCGGCTATCACGTGCCGCACTTGCACAAAGGCCTCGACAGCGTGCTGGATTACAGCAACTACACGATCGAAAATGGCGAACGCTTCTGCTTACAGTCGAGCCCAATGGTCAACCGCATTGGTGATGATGTAGTTAGCGCTGTCCGAACGGGCCAGCGCGCGCGTTATTACTGGCTTTATCCCAACTTCATGGTCAATTGTTACGAAGGCGTGATGGACACAAATCTGGTGCGGCCGCTCGCGGTCGATCGAACCGAAGTAATTTTCGACTTTTACTTTGCGGATATTTCCGAACAGGCGCGTGAACGGAATCTGGCCAGCATCGACGTCGGCGAGCGCATTCAACAGGAAGACCTCGACATCTGCGAATCAGTGCAGCGCGGATTGCAGTCGCGGGCTTATGATGCCGGCCGTTTGTCAGTGCGCCGCGAGGCGGGCGAGCATTTGTTTCATCGTTTGCTGCATGCGGATCTTAAAGATGGCTAATCCAGCCGTAGAGTCATCCAGCCAGCGACTGGCGTCACGATTCGCTTCGCAAAAACGAAAACCAAAGTTATGATTGTGCCCGCAGGGACGAAGAGATGAACGCTCTACCAATCATCGTTGGCGCGCTGTGTATTCTGGCGATCGCGTATCGCTACTACTCGGCATTCATCGCCGCGAAGGTTCTGGCGCTGGATGACTCGCGTCCGATGCCGTCAAAGACGATGTACGACGGCCATAATTACTATCCTACGAACAAGTACGTTCTGTTCGGACATCACTTCGCGGCGATCTCCGGCGCGGGGCCGTTGATTGGGCCAGTGCTGGCGGCGCAGTTTGGATTTCTGCCGGGACTGCTCTGGCTGGTCATTGGGGTTTGTCTGGGCGGCGCCGTTCACGACTTCATGATTCTCGTCGCCAGCATCAGGCGAAAAGGAAAATCGCTGGCCGAAATCGCGCGCACCGAGATCAGTCCGCTGTCAGGTTTAGTCGCGGGGATCGCGATTCTGTTCATCGTGGTGATCGCGCTCGCGGGGCTCGGTCTGGTGGTAGTAAATGCGTTGGCTGAATCGCCGTGGGGAACATTTACAGTCGGCTTCACGATCCCCTTGGCCCTATTCATGGGGCTTTACATGTACCGCTTTCGCAAAGGAAAAATAGTGGAAGCGAGCGTGATTGGCGTGATTGGATTGCTGTTCGCGGTCTACCTTGGCGGCCGTGTTGCCGATTCATCATGGGCCGCGGCGTTCACTCTGTCGCCGCATAAAGTAACTTTGCTGATGGCCGCATATGGCTTTGTCGCTTCGGTGCTTCCGGTGTGGCTGCTGCTGTGTCCGCGCGATTACCTTTCGTCATATCTCAAGATAGGCACGGTCGCGTTCTTGATCATCGGGGTAATGCTCGTGCATCCGAATTTGCAGATGCCGGCGTTGACGCCGTTCGTCTCCGGTGGTGGACCAGTCATTCCCGGCAAGGTGTATCCGTTCGTCTTCATCACCATCGCGTGCGGCGCCATCAGCGGGTTCCATTCGCTGATTTCCTCCGGCACCACCCCAAAGATGATCTCGAAAGAAACCGACGCCCGCATGATCGGATACGGCGCGATGCTGATGGAAGGCGTCGTGGGCGTCGTCGCATTGATCGCCGCCACGTCGCTTTTTCCAGGCGACTATTTCGCAATCAATACGCAGCAAACCACCGACGCGCAAAAAGCGAAGTACGTGCGCATGGTCGATCAGGAAACCGCGCAGGGCTTCAATCTTCAGCCAAAAGAGATCGATCACCTGCAACAGGAATCCGGCGAGAAGAATTTGCGCGGACGCACGGGCGGCGCGGTGACACTGGCGCTCGGCATCGCGAAAATCTTTGACGGCATTCCCGGTCTGCGCGGCTTGATGAAGTATTGGTATCACTTCGCGATCATGTTTGAAGCGCTGTTCATCCTCACGACAATAGACACGGGCACACGTGTGGCTCGATTTCTATTGGGAGAATTCGGCGGACGCTTCTATAAAAAGCTTGAACAACCGAACTGGCTGCCCGGATCGATTCTTACCAGCGCCGCGATCGTGGCCGCCTGGACCGCGTTCATCTGGGGCGGATCGATCTCGACGATCTGGCCGATGTTCGGCATCGCGAATCAACTCCTGGCCGCGGTCGCGTTGTGCGTGGCGACTACGGTCATCATTAACATGGGCAAGGCGCGCTACAGTTGGGTGACGATTGTGCCGCTCTCATTTGTCGCCACGACGACGCTGGTCGCCGGTTTCGAATCGATTCGCGATATCTTCTGGCCGCAGGCGCAGGATCCCGCGACTTCGACGCAGGGTTACATCAACACTTCGCTGACGGCATTGATCATGACTGCGGCGGTGATTGTTTTGATCGATTCGGTGCGAAGATGGATCGGCGGTCGCAGGCAGACTGAATTGCCTGCGGATCCCGCACTCGCTGAGGCCTAGTGTCTTTGCTCTCTGCAGCGTTGGACACTTCTCTAACAAATCGGCAATAATAATCGGCTTTTCAGCGCGGCTTTAATCTCGCTAATCGCATAAACGAAACTGAAAGGATTCTCTTACTAGTGAATTTAACGTCGAACTTTGCCACGGCGATGCGTCGCCGATTATTGACTCTCTTATTTGTAATCATGGGCTGTGCGCTCGGTGCGCCGGCCGTTTTGGCGTCGCCGCGCGAAGGCGGCGAAGCAGCACTGAAGCTTCCTGACCTGTCTGAGGTTTCGTTCCTCGGAATCAATGGACACCGATTGCTGCTGGTTGGCCTGCTCTTTTGTTTTCTCGGCTTGATGTTCGGGCTGGTGATTTACATTCAGTTGAAGAACCTGCCCGTGCATCGCGCGATGCGCGAAATCTCAGAGCTGATTTATGAAACTTGCAAGACCTACCTGACGACGCAAGGCAAGTTCATCATGATTCTTTGGGTGTTCATTGCGGTGATCGTGGTTGCGTACTTCGGAGTGCTGCGCCCCGTGCCGGGTCATTCGGTGGCGGTTACGGTGCCGATGATCCTGCTGTTCAGTCTGGTCGGCATCGGCGGCAGTTACGGCGTAGCGTGGTTCGGAATTCGCGTCAACACGTTCGCGAATTCGCGCACCGCGTTCGCAAGTCTCGAAGGCAAGCCTTTTCCGATCTCCGCGATTCCGCTCAAAGCCGGCATGAGCATCGGCATGCTTTTGATCAGCGTTGAGCTGCTGATCATGCTCTTCATTCTGCTGTTCGTTCCCGGCGAGTATGCCGGGCCGTGCTTCATCGGATTCGCGATCGGCGAGTCGCTGGGCGCGGCGGCGCTGCGAATCGCCGGCGGCATCTTCACCAAGATTGCCGACATCGGTGCTGACTTGATGAAGATCGTCTTCAAGATCAAGGAGGACGACGCGCGTAATCCGGGCGTAATCGCGGATTGCACCGGCGACAATGCAGGCGACTCAGTCGGGCCCAGCGCCGATGGCTTTGAAACCTACGGCGTCACGGGCGTGGCTTTGATTACGTTCATCCTACTGGCGGTCCCGAATTCAAAGGTTCAGATCCAGTTGCTGGTGTGGCTTTTCGTGATGCGCATCATGATGCTCGTGTCCAGCGCGTTTTCGTATTTCGTCAACAGCGCGATCGCCAAAGCGCGCTTTGCGAACGCGGACGACATGAACTTTGAAGCGCCGCTGACTTCGCTGGTTTGGCTCACATCGATTGTTTCCATCGCCGCCACTTATGTCGTTTCCTATCTGATTATTCCGGTGTTGGGATTTGACACGACGCTCTGGTGGAAACTGGCGACGATCATTTCGTGCGGCACGTTGGCGGGCGCGGTGATTCCCGAACTCGTCAAGGTTTTCACGTCCACCGAATCGCGTCACGTCAGGGAAGTTGTGAAGTCGGCTGAGGAAGGCGGCGCGTCGCTCGGCATCTTGTCGGGTTTCGTCGCGGGCAACTTCTCAGCTTACTGGTTGGGCATCAGCATCGTCGGCCTGATGGGCGTGGCGTTCCTGTTCAGCACGCTGGGCGTCGGCGCGCTGATGGCCGCGCCCGCGGTGTTCGCCTTCGGGCTCGTGGCGTTTGGATTTCTCGGCATGGGCCCGGTGACGATTGCCGTGGATTCCTATGGCCCGGTCACCGACAACGCGCAGTCGATTTACGAACTTTCGCTGATCGAACAACAGCCTAATATCGTCGAAGAGATCAAGAGCGAACACAACATGACCGTGAACTTCGCGCGCGCCAAGCACTTGTTGGAAGAAAACGACGGCGCCGGCAATACCTTCAAAGCGACCGCCAAGCCAGTGCTGATCGGTACTGCGGTGGTCGGAGCCACGACGATGATCTTTTCGATCATCATGGCGCTCACCAATGGACTAACCGTCAATCAGGAGAAACTCTCATTGCTGCACGCGCCTTTTGTTTTGGGCCTGATTACCGGCGGCGCGGTGATTTATTGGTTCACTGGCGCGTCCACGCAAGCAGTCACCACCGGCGCACATCGCGCCGTCGAATTCATTAAGGCGAACATCAAACTTGAAGGCGTCGAAAAAGCCTCCGTGGAGGACAGCAAGAAGGTCGTGGAAATCTGCACGAAGTATGCGCAGAGAGGAATGTTCAATATCTTTCTGGGCGTCTTTTTCGCGACGCTCGCGTTCGCGTTCGTCGAGCCGTTCTTCTTCATCGGCTATTTGATCTCGATTGCCATCTTCGGTCTGTATCAGGCGATCTTCATGGCCAATGCCGGCGGCGCGTGGGACAACGCAAAAAAGGTCGTCGAAGTCGAGATGGGGCAGAAAGGAACGCCGCTGCACGATGCGGTAGTAATCGGCGACACCGTCGGCGATCCTTTCAAAGACACTTCGTCTGTTGCGATGAATCCGGTGATCAAGTTCACGACGTTGTTCGGTCTGCTGGCTGTGGAGTTGGCAGTTAGCGTCGGCAGCGAGACCGGTCAACTCGGCAAGAATGGGCCGCTGGCTAGTCACATCCTGGCCGCCGCCTTCTTCCTCGTGTCCATGTACTTTGTCTGGCGGTCATTCCACAAGATGCGGATTGGCGTGGAAAACTAGACCGCGCGGCCTGAGTCAAGTAAGATTCGTGCAACCTGGTGAGTAAGCATTGAGAAGCCTTTGATCGATTAGGTAGCTGCTCACTGCTTATCGCTGCTTACTGTCATGATTCGCTCGATTCTGTTTCCAACGGATTTCTCGGCGGTGGCCAACAGCGCCTTCCCGCTGGCCGTGGCAATTGCCGCGCAGTTCGAGGCGACAGTTTATTCGATTCATATCTCAGACGGCGGCGATCCGCACATCACAGAAACTTCGCGATACGAGTTTCCCGCGCTGCCCACGGGCGCGTCGGCTGTCCGCGTCATTCAAACGATTATTCCGAAGGGCGAAAACGATCCGGCGCAGGTGATCATGCGCGATGCGGAAGCGCGCGGCTGCGATCTAATCGTCATGGCTTCGCATGGACGCTCGGACGTCGGCCAGTTTTTCCTGGGGCGCAGCGTGGCGGAACAAGTGGCGCGCGACTCAAAGATTCCCACGATCATTGCGCGGCTGTACGGACCGCGACGCACCACGCGTCCCATCGATCGTATTCAGCGGATTGTTTACGCTACCGACCTGGCAGAGAACTCGAAACAAGTCCTGCCGCTGGCGGCGTCGATTGCCAAACGGACGAAAGCGAAGCTCGAAGCGCTCTGCGTTTTTGATGAAGGCGACGAGGAGCCGGCTGACGGCGGTCGCGCCACGCTGGAGAGATTCTTTGCTGAAGCCGGCGCGTCGGAATCGTTGGATAAGATTCGCCGGCTGCACGGCGGCGTTGCTGAAGCCGTGGTCGAACATGCCGGACGTCACAAGGCAGATTTGGTCGCCATCACAACGGAGCTGTGCTGCGGCGGCGACGATCGGATGACCGATACAGCCGAGTTCATTATCAGAAACGCGCCGTGTCCGGTATTGTGCGTGCGACCCTAAAAGCGGGGGTTAGGGGTCGGAGAAAGAAGAATTGCATACATTCGTTGCGAAGAGCGAAACATTACTGGGCGTGGCTCTCGCGCCGCTCGACGTAGTGCGGCAAGTCGGTTTGGTGATCGGTTTTAGCTTGCTCACCGCCGCGGCCGCGCAGGTTGTGATTCCGATCGGACCAATTCCGATTACTGGCCAGACGTTTGTCGTGTTGCTGACCGGCGCGCTGTTAGGCTCGCGCCTGGGCGCGTTGGCGATGATTGCGTACCTGGTCGAAGGCGCGAGTGGCTTGCCGTTCTTTTTCGGCGGTCACTTTGGACTGGCGCATCTGGTCGGGCCAACCGGAGGCTATCTGATTTCCTTCCCCGCCGCTGCCTATGTCACCGGCGCGTTCGCGGAGCATGGTTGGGATCGCCGCTTCCTTTCGGCCGCGGCTGCGATGGCGATTGGCTCTGCAGTGATCTTGTTCTGCGGCTGGGCCTGGTTCTCGTTTGCCTGGCATACGCCGCCGATGCTGGCGCTTGCCCAAACCGTAACGAATTTGGTTCCCGGCGACATTATCAAGATTCTACTGGCCGCGGCGGTTCTTCCTTCGGGATGGAAGTTGGTTCGGCGATAGATTCAGTGTCAGAGCGTCAGGGAGGGCTACTGCATAAGCACTCCCGATAAAGAATTACGCTGATTTTCAAGAAAGAACTGAGCCACTCGCCTATCTGATCACTTTCCGCACATGACGAATCACAAGCGACGTTTCCGGCTGGTATTGATCAAGCCGTCACACTATGACGACGACGGCTACGTGATTCAGTGGCTTCGATCTGCGATTCCCTCAAACTCGCTGGCAGTTCTGCATGGCCTGGCGCTCGAATGCGCGGAGCATAAGGTCCTCGGTGATGATGTCGAACTCGAAATTCACGCCTTTGACGAAACCAATACGCGCATCCGCACCAGACGGATCGCCTCGTTGATAGAAGGCGCGGACGCCGGCATGGTGATGCTGGTCGGCGTGCAATCGAACCAGTTTCCGCGCGCGCTGGACATTGCTGCGCCCCTGCGCCAGCGCGGCATCATGGTCGCGACCGGAGGCTTTCACGTCTCCGGAACGATTGCGATGCTCTCCGAACTCGATCCTGATGTTCGCCGCGCACAGGAGATGGGAGTGTCGCTCTTCGCCGGTGAAGCCGAAGGCCGTCTGGACGAAGTTCTGCGCGATGCTGCCAACGGGCAACTCAAACCGCTCTACAATTTCATGAATGATTTGCCGAATCTCGAAGGAGCGGCGATGCCTCTGCTGCCGGCGGAGAGAATTTTGCGGACCGCGGGCGCGAACACCAGTCTCGACGCCGGGCGCGGCTGTCCTTATCAATGTAGTTTCTGCACCATCATCAACGTGCAGGGACGCAAGTCGCGTTACCGCTCGGCAGATGACTGCGAGCGAATCGTGCGCGCGAACCTCGCGCAAGGCATCCATCGTTTCTTCATCACAGACGACAACTTTGCGCGCAACAAGAATTGGGAAGCGATTCTCGATCGGATGATTCAACTTCGCGAACGAGAAGCGCTCCAATTCAATTTCATCATCCAGGTCGATACCTTGTGTCATCGGCTGCCGAACTTTATCGAGAAATGCGCGCGCGCCGGCGTCAAGCGCGTTTTTATCGGACTCGAGAACATCAATCCGGAAAGCCTGCTCGGCGCCAAGAAGCAGCAGAACAAGATCACTGAGTATCGCAAGATGCTGCTCGCCTGGAAGCAGGCGAAAGTGCTGACCTACTGCGGTTACATCCTCGGGTTTCCCAACGATACGCCAGAAACGATCCTGCATGACATCCGCATCATCCAGAAAGAGCTGCCCGTCGATCTGCTTGAGTTCTTCTATCTAACGCCGCTGCCGGGCTCCGAGGATCATCGCAATCTGCATAACTCGGGAACGTGGATGGATCCGGATGTGAATAAGTACGATCTCAACCACGCCGTAACCGGGCATCCGCGCATGTCGAAAGTGGAGTGGGAAGGCGTCTATCGATCAGCGTGGGAGACTTACTACACGGACGAACACATCGAGACGGTGCTCAAGCGCGCAATGGCCACCGGAATCAGCCCGGGTAAAGCCTTGTTCCTGATCGTCTGGTTCAAGGGCTGCATCGGCATCGAAGGAATTCATCCACTCGAGGGCGGGTTCCTTCGGCTGAAGTTTCGCCGCGATCGCAGATCGAGCTTGGCGCGCAAATCGCCGCTCGTCTTCTATCCAAAGTTCGCGGCCGAATTGATCTGGAAACAGATCAAGTGGGCGCATCTGTATCTGCGGCTTTATCGGATGTATGGCAAGCTCAAGAAAGATCCGCGACGGAGTGAATACACAGATCTCGCTTTGACGCCGGTCACCGATGAAGAGGTCGAGACGAGAGAATTATTTCAGTCAGCGGCGGCGCAAGCTTACGTTGATCGAGTGCAACAGATCGAAAAACTTCGGCGCGGCGCGGCGGCTTGAGCGGTTGCGGGGCACTAGCCCGACCGTGAGGGAGGGCTCAAAGTCTGACATTCACCTGCCGGAGCGTGCGCAGGAAAACAAGAACGCGGTAAACAAAAGCAGGCTCGGCCTTCAGTCCAACTGAAATAGGCCGAGCCTCGCTGCCGGAGCGCGCCATGCGCGTTCTCTTGAAACTGTTTACGCCGTGAACGAAGAGCCGCAGCCGCAGCTTCCCGTCGAGTTCGGGTTCGTGAATGTGAAGCCAGAACCCATCACGTTGGTGACGTAATCGATTTGGACACCGTTTAGATACTGTGCGCTGAACATATCGACGAACAGGCGCACGCCTTTCTCGTCGAGAATGAAATCGCCCTGACGCGACTCTTCTTCGATATTCAAACTGTACTGAAATCCCGAGCAGCCGCCGGGCACGACGCGGACGCGCAGACCCGCTGTTTCCGGCAGGCCTTCTTCGCTGGTCATAAACTTCTTAATCTCACCTGCTGCGGGTTCGGTGACGTTCAAAGTCATGGCCGACGCCGTGGGCGGTGCAGTGGCTGTAGGCGTTGTAGTTGCTGGGTTAGCTGACATGTTAGTGTTAACTCCTGTTTTTTTGATTGCCGATGGCGTACTACGATCAAATCCAGAGCCATCTTACTGAGATTTTCGTAAAACGACAAGCTCTGGTTTCATGGCCTCGATCGAGACCTGGCGGGCGACCTCTTCGGCCACTTTTCGAAAGGCCTGAGCCTGTGGCGATTCCGGGTGACCCACGACGACGGGGACGCCTTTGTCTCCGCCTTCGCGCACTTCAATCCCCATCGGAACCGAGCCGAGAAAAGGCACACCATATTCCGTTGCCAGCTTCTCTCCGCCGCCTTCGCCAAAAATGTTGTAGCGATTCCCGGTGTCGGGGGCGATGAAGTAACTCATGTTTTCGATCACGCCGAGCACCGGCACCGCGACGGTTTCGAACATGCGCAGCGCTCGTCGCACATCGATGAGCGCGACTTCCTGCGGCGTCGTTACCAACACGGCGCCTTGCACCGGCACGAGCTGAGCGAGACTTAGTTGTACGTCACCCGTTCCCGGCGGCATGTCCACGATCAGGTAATCAAGTTCGCCCCATTTCACATCGGAAAGAAACTGCTTCACCAATCCGTGCAGAATCGGCCCACGAACGATCAAGGGCTTATCGCCCGGCTGCAGGACGGCCATCGAAATCAGTTTCACTCCATAAGCTTCGACGGGGATAAGTTTGTTGCCTTCGACTTCGGGACGCGCCTGACTTGCGCCGAGCATGATCGGCACGTTCGGTCCATAAACGTCCGCGTCCATCACACCCACGCGCGCGCCGTTCAGCGCCAGAGCGACCGCGAGATTCACGGCTACGGTCGACTTGCCGACGCCCCCCTTGCCTGACGAAACCGCGATGATGTTCTTGACGCCGGGCACAGAGACTTTGTCGCCGACGCCTCGGCCCTTTGGTACTTCAGCATCCATCGTTACGTTTATCGATTGAACACCGGGGATGGCGCTGACATATTCGCGCGCGGAGGTCTCCATTTCTTCTCGTACCGGGCACGCAGGGGTGGTCAGCACGATGCGAAACGAGACATCGCCACCGTCGATCTTCAAGTCTTTGATAAAGCCAAGCGTGACGATGTCTTTGTGCAGATCAGGATCTTTGATCTGCCGCAAAGCATCAAGCACGATAATGTCACTCAGTTGGGACATGGATGGATTATGCCGCCAGCGCGCAACGTTTGTCGAACGAGGCATGGAATCTGAAGGATTACATTGACTGGAACCGAAACGTGAAATATATTCCCGCGCCGGATGGTAAAGCGAACCACTCTCGCTCGTCTGGCCGTGGCTTTGCTCGTCGTTGTCCTCCTGTTCCTGCTCTACACCAACGGCTTATCGAGAAACCCACCGGGCTTCTACGTCGACGAATCAGGGGTCGCCTACAACGCTTACCTGATCGCCCACACGGGCGCCGGCGAGTTTGGCGCGCGCTACCCGCTCTTCTTTCAGTTCTACACGGGCGGCTTCACGCAGTGGGCGAACCCGACGCAGATTTATCTGCTCTCGATTCTCTTCTTCTTTATCAAGCCCAGCATCCTGGCGGCGCGGATATTCAGCGCAGCCTGGATTTTTGCCGCGTGTTTGCTGCTGGGTTTTCTGGCCAAACAAATTTCCGGAAGAAAAAGAATCGGGATCATCGTAGCGGCGATTGCCTTGCTGACTCCCTGGTTGTTCGAAGTAAGCCGCCTGGTGCTCGAAACGTTTTGCTATCCCGCGGCCGTGGTGCTGTTCCTGCTCGCAGTTCATTACGCGCAGCGAAAAGAGAAATGGGAATGGCGGAACGTCCTGGCCATCGCAGGGACACTGGCGCTTCTGACCTACACTTATTCGATAGGACGCCTGCTGGGAATGCTAATGGCATTTGGTCTGGTGATCTTTGCGACGAACTACGAGCGCTTTATCGGTGTGCTCAAAACGTGGGCTGCGTATGTCGTCACTCTGATTCCTTTGTTGATATTCAAGTCAAGCCATCCGGGCGTTTTGACCCAAAGGTTCTATCTGATCTCGTACATCAAGCCTGAATCAACCTGGCGCGAGATTGTGCCAATGTTCATCCGGCGATATCTGGAAGACTTCAGCCTGATCAGTCTGCTGATCGATGGCGATGGCAATCCGCGTCATCACGTGCCGGGTTCGCTCGGAAGTTTCCTGATCGGAGCCTTCATTCTGGTCGTCATCGGACTAGTCGTCGTGATTGTGCGGCACTGGCGCGAGCCCTGGTGGCGCTTTGTCTTGTACGGAATGTTGGTTTCGGTAATTCCCGGCTCGCTCACCGGCGATCAGTTTCATTCTTTGCGGATGATTGCGTATCCGGTTTTCCTGTTGGTCCTCACGATTCCGGCGCTGGAATTTCTGCTCGAGCGACTCTTTGTAGTGCAGACCGAACACGATGCTGCTCGTACTCTCTCTCAATTCGCGCGGCGATCAATCCTGGCCATCCTGCTACTCGCGTCGGCGCTTCAGGCAATTTACTTTCAGAAAGTTTTTCGCCGCGAGGGACCGCAGAGAGATTTCTATTTCGACGTTGATTACAAGATCCTGTACGACGAAGCCGTCGCGCAGCCGAACAAACCCATCTATCTGGTCGATGGAGTTAATGGCCCGGTCTACATGCACGGTTTGTGGTACGCGGCAGTCGAAGGTCGGGACCGCGCCGACTTCATTCATCTGGATGAAGGAAAGCGCGCCCCAGCCAGCACAATCGTGATCAGTTCTGAGGAGACTTGCTTCAACTGCCAAATCATTCACAAGAGCGGACTGTACGTGCTTTACCGCCAGTTTTGAGGCCCGCTCTTGCTGCTTTGAGCTCGGCCCGTTCAATTCTGCCATTAATTCTGCCGCAAAAACCGGATAGATTCCCTTCCCACCCAGGGCTAAAATAGGTTCGATTTTTTGAACAGACACGAGGTTAGCATCGTATAAGTCTTAAGCCGTTTGCATCCAAAAATCAGAGGCCTTCAAGCAGCCGAACCAGAGGGAGAAAATGATGAGCGCAGCCATTCAAATCGCACCGCCGGAACTTCGTGATGAACTAATCAACTGGCAAGAGCGTCTGGAAGCGTCGACGAGAGATTCCGCGGACACCTTTCAATTGACCAGTCTTCTGCGCGAAGTCAAAGCCGCCATCGAACGCCTGGGCCAGGCGGACTCTTACGGCGTATGCCAGGTTTGTCATGACCTGATTGGCCAGGCGGCGATGAATGCTGATCCGCTGGCGCGAAACTGTCTGCGATGCCTCACGCCCGAACAACTGGAAGAGGTACAACAGGACCTGGATCGCGCCTGGCTGGTGCAAGGCGATTTGCTCCCAAAGCAGGACTTGAAATTCAACGGCTGGGAAGTTTCTTATCGCTACGAACCGGCGGGGCCGGTCAGCGGTGACTACTGCGACCTGGTGAGCACGGATACGGGCGACCTCTATTTTCTAATCGGCGACGTTTCCGGCAAAGGTGAGGCCGCATCGTTTTTGATGGGCCGGCTGCACGCAATCTTTCGCAGCTTGATTGGCGCTGGCTTGGGAGTGGCCCAACTGGTCGAGCGGGCCAATCAGATTTTTGCCGAGACCACGATGCGTCCGTATTACGCCACCGTGGTGTGCGGCAAAGCCTCCACCAATGGCGATATCGAAATCTGCAATGCCGGGCATTGCCCTCCGCTGGTGCTTCATGACGGAGCGGTTTCGTCTATCGATTCAACAGGTTTCCCGGTGGGAATGTTTCGCCAGAAAAGTTATACGGCGAGCCACGTAAGGATCGGCAAAGGCGACCGACTGCTGCTCTACACTGACGGACTGTCCGAGGCCCGCGACCACCAGAGCACTGAATACGGCGAGACTCGCCTGCAATCGCTATTAAGCGAATCGCATCACTTGCCCGCGGCGGCTTTGGTCAGCAGATTGCTGGAAGACGTGCACAACTTCTCGTCAGGTTTGCCGATGACCGACGATCTCACCGTGATGGCGATCGAGATGGTTGGACACTGAACGCCACGACTCCCGCCAACTTTTATCTCGCGCCGCGTTTGCTGCTGGATTTCGCTTCTTAAAGACGATTGCGTCTTTGTGCTAGAATGCGCGCTTGCCACACTCTCTAACGGATAACTAGAATAGGAACGGGCGTCAACATGGGATGCCGCATCAGGAAGCAGTCTCGCTATAATGGATCGACTTCCAAATGCTCGTGACCAGCGCGTAAGCGCCTTGCAGACAGACGACTACGTTGCGGTTTCGCCGCACACGCCGCTTTCACAAGCCATCGAAGCAATGAAGAACGACGAGGGCGGCTGCGTGATCGTTTCGGACGACGGTCGCGTGGCAGGAGTCTTTACCGAGCGCGATCTCCTGACGAAAGTTTTGGGCGAGAACGCTGATCTGGAATCTCCGATCAGCAAATGGATGCAGCCTAACGTGGAAACGCTTTCGCCTGAGGCAACGATTGGCGAGGCCGTGCGTCTGATGAATGAAAGAAGCTTTCGCAACATTCCGCTGGTGAAAAAAGGCGAACTGGCTGGCTCGATCTCGGTTTTTGACATCATTACTTACCTGGCGGAGTGCTATCCGAAAGCTACGATGAACCTGCCGCCGCTGCCGGCGCAGGTGATGGATACGGTTGATGGAGGCTGAGCGCATTGCGATTTACGATTTCCAATTGCCGATTTCGGGGAGCACGCGTTTCAATCGACAATCGGAAATGGGCAATTGGCAATTAACTAACGGAAAAGGCATGATCGAATAATCATGAGCGCAGTCATCGAACCACCTGTCGAAACTATCGACAAGCATCTTGAGGAACTCGACACCGTCACCATCCGTTTCGCCGGCGATTCCGGCGACGGCATGCAGTTGACGGGCACGCAGTTCACTAACACGTCGGCAATTGTAGGCAACGATATCTCGACGCTGCCTGACTTTCCGGCTGAGATTCGCGCGCCGGCAGGCAGCTTGCCAGGTGTCAGCGGCTTTCAATTGAACTTTTCCAACCACGACATCCGCACGCCGGGCGATCAGCCCAACGTTTTGGTCGCGATGAATCCGGCGGCGTTGAAGGTCAACCTTCCGGATCTCGAAGAGGGCGGCACGCTGATCATCAATACGGACGAGTTTACGAAAGAGAATCTCGAGCACGCCGCTTACAAATCAAATCCGCTCGACGATGGATCGCTCGCCGGCTATCGCGTGCATAAGTTGCCGATCACCACGCTCAACATGAATGCGTTGAAAGGCAACGTGCGGCTCTCGCGCAAAGAAATTGACCGCAGCAAAAACTTTTTCGCGCTCGGCGTGCTCTACTGGCTGTACGACCGGCCACTTGAGACGACGCAGAAATGGATCAACGCGAAGTTTGGCAAGAACCCTGAACTGGTGAAGGCAAACGAAGTCGCGTTGAAGACTGGTTACAACTTTGCCGAGACTACCGAAGTTTTCACCACGCACTACACCGTCAGGAAGGCCGTCATCGCGCCGGGCCGTTATCGCAAGATTACCGGCAACGAAGCGACGGCGATCGGATTCGTGACGGCGGCGCAGTTGGCTGGCCGACCGTTGTTTTATGGCTCGTATCCGATCACGCCGGCGTCCGACATTCTGCACGAACTCGCGCGTCACAAGAATTACGGCGTGAAAACTTTTCAGGCCGAAGACGAAATCGCCGCCGTGTGCGCGGCGATTGGCGCCAGCTTTGCCGGTCACGTGGGATTGACTGGAACGTCCGGACCCGGCGTGGCTTTGAAGCAGGAAGCGATCGGCCTGGCGGTGATGACGGAATTGCCGCTGGTAATCATCAACGTGCAACGCGGCGGACCATCCACAGGATTACCGACAAAGACTGAACAAGCCGATCTTTTCCAGGCCGTATGGGGGCGCAACGGCGAATGTCCGGCGATCGTCATCGCGCCGGCGACGCCTGCTGACTGTTTCGCCATGGCGATCGAAGCAGTGCGTCTGGCATTCAAATACATGGTTCCGGTCTTTTACCTTTCGGATGGTTATCTCGCGAACGGCGCCGAGCCGTGGGCCGTGCCTGACGTCGACAAGCTTCCCAAGATCGAGGTCAAGTTCGTTACCGATCCGACTAACTTCATGCCGTACGCGCGCGATGAAGTAACGCTCGCGCGGCCGTATGCGCTTCCCGGAACGCCGGGCCTCGAGCACCGCATCGGCGGCATCGAGAAGCAGCACATAACCGGCAACGTTAACTACGATCCTGAAAATCATCATCTGATGGTGAAGCTGCGACAGGAGAAAGTGGATCGCGCCGTCGCTGATATTCCGCCGGTGGAAATCTTCGGCGAAAAGACCGGCAAGGTTTTGGTTCTCGGTTGGGGATCGACCTACGGCTCTATTACTTCAGCGGTCGAGAAAATGCAGGCCGAAGGCAAATCAGTCTCGTCCGCGCATCTTCGTCACTTGAATCCGTTTCCGAAGAATCTCGGCGAAGTCCTTTCCGGATTCGAAACTGTGATCATCCCTGAGATGAACTTGGGTCAACTGTGCACGATGATTCGCGCGAAGTATTTAGTTGACGCCGTTGCCTTCTCGAAAGTGAAAGGTCGGCCATTTCAGATTCGCGAGATCGTGGGGAAGGTCGAGGAGTATTTGTGAGCGCCACGATTACAAGACCAGTAACCGCCGACGAACTCCTTGCAATGCCGGACGACGGCTATCGCTACGAACTCGTGAAAGGAGAATTGCGGAAAATGGCTCCCACCGGAGATGAGCATGGCGACCTTACTATGGAATTGGCCGGCGCTCTGCATCAGTATGTAAAAGAACACAATCTCGGGAAGGTCTATGCTGCCGAGACGGGCTTCAAACTTGAGTCCGATCCAGACACAGTACGCGCGCCGGACATTGCATTCGTCGCTCGCGAAAAGGTCGAGAAGACTGGCCGGTTGAAAGGCTTTCGCTCCGGGGCACCCGATCTTGCCGTTGAAGTTCTGAGTCCCAGCGACAGGGTGAGCAGAGTTGAAGAGAAAGTTGCTGAATGGCTGGAAGGCGGGGCCCGAATGGTCTGGGTTGTAAGCCCGAAGCTGCACACAGTCACAGTCTATCGCTCACTAACAGACATCGTGACGCTTACTGAGAAAGACACACTTGACGGCGGTGACGTCGTTCCTGGTTTTCAGAAACGTGTTCCTGAGATTTTCGGGTGACGGGATGATTAATCAGCCGCGATCAGTAGCCGAGGTCTATGCCGAAGGGCAGCGTTATTTCATGGGCGAAGGGAAGCTGAACAATGCCTTGATGCGCCTGGTCGCCGATTTGAAAGAGCATCAGATCGATTACCAGGTAATCGGTGCGATAGCTTTGATGGCGCATGGCTATCCGCGATTCACCGAAGACATAGATATTATTCTGACATCCGATGATCTGGAGAAGTTTCATCGCGAACTGATCGGCCTGGGCTACGCACCGGCGTTTCCGGGAGCGCGAAAGCGGCTGCGCTCGACGCGTGACGGTACGCCTATCGAAGTAATCGCGTCCGGCGAGTTTCCGGGCGACGGAAAACCCAAGGCCGTTGCATTTCCAACGCCCGCTGAAGACTCAGTCGAAATTGACGGGGTGAGATTCCCGACGTTGGAGAAACTGATCGAATTGAAGCTGGCTTCGGGTATGACGGCGTCGGATCGGTTGAAAGATCTTGCCGATGTTCAGGAGCTGATTAAGATTCGCGGGCTCTCAAGCGAGTTTGCAGAGAAGCTTAATCCTTATGTTCGCGCAAAATATTTGGAGTTATTCGCAGCCGTCGGACGCGGCAGGAGCAATGACATCGAGGAGCAATCATGACCACACAAGGTAACGGTTCAAGTGGCAACGGAAACAAAGCACACGTCGACGCCAGCGTCTCGGCAGAGAGCGAAGGTGGGGCATCCATCTTTCACGCCGCGCCACCGCCGGGAGAATTGACGAAGAAAGATTTTGTTTCGAATCAGGAAGTGCGTTGGTGTCCGGGCTGCGGTGACTACGCGATCCTGAACAACGTGCAAAAGGTGATGCCCGACCTGGGCATTTCGCGCGAGAAGATCGTTTTCGTTTCCGGGATCGGCTGTTCGTCCCGCTTTCCGTACTACATGAACACGTACGGCTTTCACAGTATCCACGGACGCGCGCCCGCAATTGCGACCGGGATCAAATCCGCGAATCCCGAACTCAGCGTTTGGGTGATCACCGGCGACGGTGACGCGCTTTCGATTGGCGGCAATCATTTCATGCACGTACTGCGACGCAACCTGGACATCAATTACATTCTTTTCAATAACCGCATCTATGGTTTGACCAAAGGGCAGTACAGTCCCACATCGGTCTTTGGTCAGCGAACAAAGTCGACGCCGATGGGCGTGATCGACTATCCGATCAACCCGCTTTCATTAGCGATCGCCAGCGAAGCGACATTCGTCGCGCGTTCGATCGACATCGATGTGAAGCATCTGGGGGCGATGGTCGAAGCGGCGGCGAGACACAAGGGCGTGTCGTTTCTCGAGGTCTATCAAAACTGCAACATCTTTAATGACGGCGCGTTCGATTACTTTGCTGAACGCAGCGTGCGACAAGATAAGGTTCTTTATCTCGAGCACGGCAAGCCGATGATCTTCGGCAAGGATCGAAACCTTGGCATTCGGATGAACGGCGCGCATCCGGAAGTTGTCGAGATCGGCGAGAACGGCATCACCGAAGCCGACCTCCTGGTTCACGACATCAATCTGCAGGACCCGTCAGTCGCGTTCATGCTGGCGCGCATGGAGCAACCCGATTTTCCGCAGCCGGTCGGCGTCTTCCGCGCGGTCGAGCGGCCCAGCTACGATCGGATGATGGCTGAGCAGATCGAAACAGCGATCGCCAAGTCCGGCCCCGGCACTCTGGAGAAACTAATTTACAGCGGCGATATGTGGACGGTTGAATAAGGCAAAAGGAAAAAGTAAAAAGGCAAAAATGGAGGATCGCCAGGAACTCGGTTTGGCTCTAAGCTTCACCTTCTGTTGCTCATTTTTTCCTTTTGCCTTTTTACTTTTGCCTTCATGAGGAGCGTAGCGACGAATGCTCTGTCCTTCCTGTGGTCATGACAATGTTGGCGGCGCCGACCGGTGCGAAGAGTGCATGACCTCGCTCTTCAACCTCGACGTGCCCCAAGCCGGCAGAGAAGGTCTGTCGCGCTCTGTCATGGAAGACAGCATCGGGCAACTCGAACAGGAATTTCTTGGCGTTTCCCCTGACACTTCGGCGCTCGAAGTTATCAAGAAAATGAAAGCCGCCGGCTTGGGTTGTGCGCTCGTAATGGACAGCGGAAAGCTCGTCGGCATTTTCACCGAGCGCGATCTCCTCAACAAGTTAACCGGGAAGAATGGGAGTTCCCCAAGCACCGCTGTCAAAGACTTGATGAGTGCGAACCCGGAAACCCTGAACGAGTCTGATTCCGTTGCTAATGCTTTGAATAAGATGTCGATGGGCCGCTATCGCCACATCCCGGTCCGGAAAGCCGACGGCACCTACAGCGTCACTTCCATCAAACACGTCCTGAAATACATCGCCAAAGCAGAGTGGTAGTCCTAACGACTGCCTTGATAGAAAATATTTTCGATTTTAAGATCAGAAATTATCGTGATAGAGTCGCTTCCGCTGGCGTCTCGATCACACTTCTGACGTAGAAAAACTCTCCTTAAATAGATCGCTTGGCGCTGTGGCCGAGAATGATGGACCAGAAGTGCCCACGTCGGGTCGTCGGCTGCACGGCGCTTGTTGCAGCCTGGTGCTTAGCGCTTGTGTTCCTGCACTGCGCGCCGAGCGTCTCTGCTCAGAAACTTTCGCTCCGCCACTACGATGTGGCTGACGGACTGGCCCATAGCACGGTGCAAGCGATTCATCAGGACGCGAAAGGCTACCTCTGGTTTGCCACGGGTGAAGGACTCAGCCGGTTTGACGGTTACCGCTTCACCAACTATGGACCGCGTGATGGTTTGGGACATTTGATCGTTAACGCGATTGCCGAAGATCGGCGGGGACGACTCTGGGTAGGCACTAACGGCGGCGGAGTGTCCCGCTTAATAGATGATCCAGGAGAAACGCTTTCACTTCAACAAGGCGCACCGCAACCCGCCACAAGGCCGAAGTTCATCAGTTTCCTGATAGGCAACGCGCCGGGGTCGAATCGCGTGAACGCGCTGCTCTTCGACGCGGACAACAATTTATGGTGCGCCACCGATGGCGGACTGTACCGCGCGGCTCCAGGCCTGAACGGTGACGTCAAGTTCGAGGTCGTCGTGCCTCATGCGGAAGTGGGCGAGCACATGCCTGCTTTTGCCGACCGGAACGGGCGGCTCTGGTTCGGCGTAGCTAACGATTTGATCGAGGTCGTCCAGGGTCGGATTATCAAGTATGGCCCGGCAGATGAAGTCGGTCGTTATGTGATTACGAGCGCCACCGAGGATCGTCAGGGCAGACTATTCGTCGCCAATCAACACGGCGTGTTTGAATTCATCGCGCCTACAAACACCGGGAGCAGTGGCTTATGGAAGAAGTTGCCTGTGGCCTTGAATCCCGACCAATTGATTTGGTCGCTGGCCACCGATTCCACTGGAGCTCTGTGGATCGGAACCTTGAATGGGTTGATCAAGTACCAGGACGGTAAGCAGATTGTCTACACTACCGCCCAGGGGTTGAGCGATAACGTCATTGCGACTTTTTGTGAGGATCGCGACGACAACCTGTGGATTGGCACTCGCGGGGGCGGGGCCTGCAAATTATCCGGCGAGCTAATCGTCAGCTTCACAAAAGCCGAAGGACTTCCCGATCAAGGCGTCGCCAAAGTCATCGAAGATCGCCAGGGGCGAATTTACGCCAGCACCGGAGTTGGTGGCCTCGTAGAGATCGGAGCAGAGAAAGCTACACCTATCGAAGGGTCGCAGTTACCACCATTCAACAATGTCGGCACGCGGATCCTTCAAGACGGCCAGGGCGATTGGTGGATCGGCACCGACCAGGGCTTGTTTCGCTTTCAGGGGCCCGAGCTGCAGTTACGCCACGGACGAAAGTTCACGCAGGCCGATGGCATCTCTGAAGCCGCGATTCTTGGCCCCGGAGTCCCATGGAGCCTTTATGAAGCTCCGAACGGAAGGCTGTGGATCTGTTCAACTGATAAGAACCTCTATTGGCGCGATCCGGCGCGGCAGGGACGTGAAGTCTTCCAGCACATTTCGCTTCCGGCCGTTTCGCCATTTAACTTCGTCAGGATGATGATCGGTGACCGCTCGGGCGCGCTCTGGCTCGGCGAGATGGGATTACTGGCTAAGTTAACGAATGGGAAAATCGCTATGCTTCAGCCGACCGAAGGCTTGCCTGAAACGGATCCCCGCGACTTCTTCTTAGACAGCCGTGGTTGGCTCTGGATTGGTTTGCGTTTCGGGGGCGTCTCGATGACCAAAGACCCCGGCGCCGCGCCGCTGAAGTTTGTTAATTACTCAACTCAGAATGGACTAGCGAGCAACACGGTCTGGTCGATTACTGAGGACGATGCTGGTCGGATTTATTTGGGCACCGGGCGAGGACTGGATCGGCTCGACCCTTCTACGGGGCGAATCCATCACTTCACTATTGCCGACGGGTTGGCTGGCGATCTAATTATTTACTGCCTCAAGGACAGTAGAGGTAACATCTGGGTCGCGACAACAACTGGCCTGTCAAAATTCAACCCGCGGGCCGAGCGCGTCGTCAATTCTTCCCCGCCGATTTATCTCAGTCGGGTGAACGTGGCGGGCGAAGACCTGCCCTTGCAGGAGACCGGCGCGTTGCAGATGTCGGGACTCGCATTGCCGGCCTCGCGCAATAATCTTCTCGTTGAATTCGTAGGGCTGGACTTTCAAAGCGAAGGAGCACTCAAGTATCAATACCAGCTTGAGGGTGTGGATGCCGACTGGAGTCCGCCGACTGATCAGCGGTCGGTGAATTATGCGCGGCTGGCGCCTGGCTCGTATCGCTTTATGGTGCGGGCGATCAATCGCGAAGAGCTGGTGAGTTTGGCACCGGCCGTGCTCGAATTCCGCATTCTGCCGCCGCTCTGGCAACGCTGGTGGTTCTTGACCCTGGCGACGATCCTGGTGGCACTAGCCGCGGCGGCCATTGTCCGTAACCGTGTTGCGCGACTGATTGAGCTCGAACGCGTGCGGACGCGCATCGCCGCCGATCTGCACGATGACATTGGTTCGGGCCTGTCGCGCATCGCGATTCTGAGTGAGGTGGCCCGTCATCAAGTGACCGTGGAGGCACCGGTCGGCGAGCCGCTCGCAGTGATCGCCAGCGCCTCGCGCGACCTGGTGGATTCGATGAGCGACATTGTCTGGGCGATCAATCCGAACAAAGATCAGCTCAGCGATCTCGTACAGCGTATGCGGCGCTTTGCCAGCGACCTCTTTACTGCGCGTCAGATTGAGTTTAGCTTTGACGCGCCAGCTGAGAAGCAGCCTTTGAAACTCGGGGTGGAAGTGCGCCGCCAGGTCTTTCTGATTTTCAAGGAAGCCGTCAACAATATCGCGCGTCACTCCGCGGGCACGGAGGCGCAGATCGAACTGCGAATCGAAAGCAGATGGCTTGCGATGAAAGTCGTGGACAATGGCCCAGGCTTCGACCCGGCTCAGATAAGCGAGGGTCAGGGACTCGCGAGCATGCGGGCACGCGCGAAGACTCTCGGAGGCGAGCTTCAAATCATGTCAAACTACGGTAAGGGCACCGTGGTAC
>DASZZL010000062.1:0-6657 GCA_035545035.1 Pyrinomonadaceae bacterium | reverse complement strand
TGACCCACGCGTTTATTGCAGCAGGATCGCGCATCGGGCGCTATTCCCACTGTCAAGCCAAAGAATATGCGTTGACCCGCCGGACCGGTGGAGAACCCTTACCCTGGCACGCATTCTCAATGCGATTGCACGGCGCGTGGGCGACAAACGAGGATATGAGTACTGGCAGCTAAAGTCTAAATGTTGGCGATCGAATGTGATCCATGCCCACTTTGGCCCGCGAGGCTGGGAGAGTGTGCACTTGAAAGAGTCTCTTAAGATTCCTCTGATTACTTCATTTTACGGTGCCGATGCTTGGATGCTTCCGCAAAGCGAACCGATCTGGCTTGAGCGCTACCGTGAATTGTTCAACGTCGGAGACGCTTTTCTTGTGGAGGGTCCAGCCATGCGTGAAAGGCTCGTTCAGCTAGGTTGTCCTGCGGCAAAAGTTAAAATTCAAAGAATTGGCGTGGATCTGTCAGCCCTAACATTCGTGCCAAAAACCTTTTCTCAGCCCCTTCGAATCGTAATGGTAGGCCGTTTCACTGAAAAGAAAGGATTGGCCGATGGACTGCAAGCTTGTATTGCTGCGCGTTCGCGCGGTGTCGATTTGGGAGTCACGATCATTGGAGACACACTCCAGGATGATGCTGCAGGCATGCGAATTAAGCGAGAACTGGCAAAGCTCGCTCAAGAACCTGAATTATTCGGGCGCCTGGAGTTCACTGGATTTCTTCCGTTGGAAAAAACCAGGGAGATCATTCGTGCTCATGACGTGTTCCTGTGCCCCAGCAGACACGCCGCTAGTGGCGACGCGGAAGGCGGCTCGCCGGTCTCTTTGACTGAAGCCATGGCACTTGGATTGATTTGTGTGGGCACACGCCATTGCGACATCCCCGAAGTCATTGTTCACGGCCAGACAGGCTACCTGTGCGCGGAAGGCGATGTTGCTGGAATGGCTGAAATTATTTACCGCCTAACTCAAGACCCCTGCGACGCGATGAATTTTTCTGCGCAGGGCCGCAAACATGTCGAGGAGCGTTTCTCGATAGAAACTCAGCTGCAAAGATTGAGCGATGGATATAGTTCACTGGTTCATGTTCAAGGCAGGTCGAGGCCCTTGTGAGGGTTCTTTTTCTAAACCACCTCCCAGCTTGCACGGCGCGACGCTGAGCCCACTGGAGCGCCCGTTACGTCGTCGCCCCAATCCCAAGGGGTGGAACATGAAGTTGTTCCGTTTCAGGGGACGACGGCGCCTAGCCCTAACTCCGAGCAAAGTCGAACATTCGCAAAATAACTGGCGGCGAGTTCCGCCCGGCGCCATCCCGTTCACGTGGGAGGAGCGCAGGATAGTCAGTTGAACCGCTCTCAGGATCTGAGCCCTCGATCCAAGGCTACGGCAGAGTAAGGAACTGAAGCAACGTCTCCGCTACGATTCGATACCCACTCGAACCCCAGTGCGTGTCGTCAGGAAGGTAGACATCCTCTTCTCCTCGTCGGATAGCGGAGATTAGCGCCAGATCAAGACGCGGCATCATCTCTGAATGATGGCCGGAGAGTTCAGGTAGTTGGCTGATGCCGCGCAAACCTTCGTCGGCAAGAAAGTCCGCGTAGGCCGTGAGCTTGTCCGGAGCCACCATGAACACGAACTGAGTAATTCCGTTTGCCTCGACCTGACTTCGCATCCGCTCAACTCGACAGCCGATTTCCGGCACGCCCATTTCACGCCACAAATTCGCTTTGCGAAAGTCGTTCTTGTAAACCAACATGGAATGGTTGTTTGTGCTGGAGAATGGCGCGTGTCTGGACAACTCGACTTTCGGCGCATCTGTGTGTGCATCTCCAAGTACTTTACGCAACAAACTATTCTGAAGGTAGCTCAGAACCCATATCAGCCGGATGTCGCTCAAAGCCATTTCCCTCTTAACGTGCTTGGTAGTTCTCTCAATATCTCCCTGACGCTGAGAAGATATGATTGCTGACGAACGCAGAGGAGCTTTGGCGACGGGCTGGTGCGATGCAGTTTCGTCGCAAGATTCCTCATTCCTTGCCAGGTTTGTGACTTCTCGCTCTACCGATTCGAGAATGAAGAGCCTCGGTGGCGTCTCGCGGAACACCCTATTTGTTAGAACCTGTTTCAGCGTTATTTTATTGATGTCTAGTGTAACCACTGACCAACCAGTAGCAGTACCAAGGTAGTTTTGCCAATGGTAACTGGGGTTTCCCGCAGAAAAAGAATCGCCCAGCACCAATACATAGTGATAACGGTCGTATCTGCCCACAGTAGACAGAGGCTTGGGAAACTCCACCTGTGGCTTGTTGATTCCGATACTCTGATTTGGCCCACTTCGATGCTCTGATTTGGCCCACCTCCTGCTAGACCGCGTACCTTGGTCCAGTCATTGGGGCTGGAAAGGCTGGGCGCGGGTGAACAGGAGAGCCAAAGTGGAGTTATTTGAGCAGATCCGGCGTGAGTATGAGCACGGGGTCGGGACCATTAACGGTGTGGCGAATAAGCTGGGGATGCACCGACGGCTGGTGCGCGAGGCGCTGAGCGACGCGATTCCCCGGGAGCGCAAGGTTGCGCGACGAGAGCGACCCAAGCTGGCGGGTGGGGTGGCGTTCATCGATGCCATCTTGGAAGCGGATCGGAAGGCGCCGCGCAAGCAGCGACACACGGCGCATCGCATTTGGTGTCGACTGCGAGCCGAGCTCGCGGAAGTGACGGTGGCGGAGTCGACGGTGCGGGAGTACGTACGGGAGCGGAAGGTTGAGCTGGGACTGCTGCGTGCTGAAACCTTTGTTCCGCAGTCGTACCGTTTTGGGCAAGAGGGCCAGGTCGACTGGTACGAAGCCTGGGCGGAGATCGATGGCGAGCGGCAGAAGGTTTATATCTTCTGCATGCGCAGTATGGCCAGTGGCGCGGGGTTTCACTGCGCCTATCCGCACGCCAGCCAACAGGCCTTTCTGGAAGCGCACGAGAGGGCGTTCGCGTATTTCGGTGGGACCTTTGCCGTGCTGCGCTACGACAATCTGGGCAGTGCGGTGAAGAAGGTGTTGCGGGGGCAGCAGCGGGAGGAGACGGAGCGCTTCATCGCCTTTCGGTCGCATTGGGGCTTTCGATCGGAGTTCTGCACGCCCGGCGAAGGGCACGAGAAAGGCGGCGTCGAAGTGGAGAACGGCTACTTTCGCCGCAACCACCTGGTGCCGGTGCCCAAGGTTGGCTCTCTGGAGGAGCTCAACGCGCTGTTGTTGCAAGGAGCGCGGGACGATGAGCGGCGCATCATCAGCGGGCGCACGCAGAGCATCGGTGAGGCGATGCAGCTGGAGCAGGAACACTTGACTGCGTTGGCGAGCGAAGGCTTCGATCTGGCGCGGGTTTGCTTTCCGCAGGTGAACGCGAGCGCCTGCGTCCAGGTGTTGACCAACTTTTACTCGGTGCCGGCGGCGGTGGGCAGCGTGGTGCAAGCCAAGGTTTATGCCGCCTACGTCGAGCTGTGGCAGCACGGCCGACAGCTGGCGCGCCACGAGCGTTGCTTCGGGCGGCAACAGAAGGTGCTCGACTTGGAGCATTACCTCGACGTGCTGCTGAAGAAGCCGGGGGCTTTGGCCGGATCGACGCCGCTGGCGCAATGGCGCGCGCAAGGGCGGTGGCCGGCGAGCTATGACCAATTCTGGGCCGGACTCAAGCAGCGGCAGGGCAAGCAGCAGGGTACGAAAGCGATGATCGAGGTGTTGTTGCTGGCACGCGAGTACGGCGCGCCGGCGCTGCAACGAGCGGTGACGGCTGCGCTTGCCCTTGGTTGCTCCGATGCGGGTGCGGTGCGCTTGCTGCTGCGCGCCGAGAAAGCGGAGCCACGGCGGGCGCCGGAGCCCATCGAGATCGGCCCTTTGGGTAACTACGACCGGCCGCCACCGACGCTGGGTAACTATGATCAGTTACTGAGCCGTGGGCTGAGTGTGGAGGTGGTGCAATGAGCGCGCCATCGATCTCATTGCAACAATCAACCATCCGCGCCTATGCCAAGCAACTGCGGTTGCCGACGCTCGGCGGGCAGTTTGCGCGCTTGGCCGAGCAGGCCATCAAGGAGAAGCAAAGTCACGTTAGCTATCTCGAAGCGTTACTGGGCGCGGAGCTCGAGGAGCGAGAACACAACACCGTTACGCGGCGTCTTCAAGAAGCGCACTTGCCGAAGGTGAAGACGCTCGAGGAGTTCGAATTTCAGACCGCGCCGCACATCTCCGCGGCGCTCATTCGTAATTTGGCCGAGGGTGGCTACCTCAATCGCAGTGAGCCGATCGTCCTGCTGGGTGAAACGGGAACCGGGAAGACGCATCTAGCGACGGGTTTGGCGGTGGCCGCTTGTCGCCAACGCAGGCGCGTTCGGTTCACCACGGCCGCGCAGTTAGTGAACGAACTCGTCGAAGCCAAGAATCAGAGTGAGCTCAACCGAGTGACCAACCGGTGGACCCGCTATGAGCTCATTGTGATCGATGAATTGGGGTATGTGGCGATGCCGGAATCGGCGGTCGAGTTATTGTTCCAGGTGATCGCCGGACGGGCCGAGCGAGCGGCGGTGATCATCACCACCAATCTACCGTTCTCGGAGTGGACCACCATGTTTCCCAATGCGCGGCTGTGCAAGGCAATGCTGGACCGATTGACTGACCAGGCGCACATCATCGAAACCGGGACGGAATCGTATCGATTCCGCCGAACCTTGGCGAAGAAAGGGAGCAAGGCCTGACAGACTGTTGAAGTGAATGCGGCATTGGAATCGGTCATCGGGGAGATACCTTCACCCCACCCCACCGCAAACAATCGCGTGTAGCGCGTTCTATGAGGCCGAATTTCTGCCAAGCCATAACATTTCGAACTTCAACCGCCTCTCAAACTGTTACCACCGCACCGCACAGGCTGCGGTACAGCTATCGATGTCCCCGGGGGTGGGCCAATTCAGAGCATCGAAGTGGGCCAAATCGAGTTGACGGAAACAATTGACACAGACCTGGCTCTGTTTCGGAGTATCAGCACTTTCGCCATCCCGGCGGAGGCGTGGATCACGACAGGCGGGAGCAATACCAACATTTCCTCTTGCATAGCAACGTTACGACCGATTTGTTCGAGTTTCGGGAGGACGGCCGATCGCGAATGGTGAGCCTCGTCGACAGGCTCTACGACGGCTTGTCCTCGGTTTACACCTTCTTCGACCCGGATCAGCGCTCAGCCAGCTATGGGACCTACAACGTGCTGTGGCAGATTCAGCGCTGCCTGCAACTCGGCCTGCCATACCTCTATTTAGGGTATTGGATCGCCGGAAGCCGGAAAATGGCCTACAAGGTGATGTTCAAGCCGATCGAGGGTTTGGGGCAGGGAGGGTGGGTGACTTTGTAGACTGAGGACGGTACGACCCGGGAGCGAGCAATAGTGGAGAGAATATAGATCGAGTTCCACATTATCATCAACGCATTGCTTAAGTAAGAATAACGCCCGCAGCCATCGCCTTCGCAATTGCTTCCTGCCTGTTGAGGGAAGCGAGCTTGCCGCGAATGCCGGCAAAATGGAATTCCTCAGTGCGGGGACTGATTTTGAGTCTGCCTGCAATGTCTTCACTTGTAAAACCGCGACTTGCTAGCGTTAGGCACTCGCGCTCTCGGCCGCTCAACGGTGTTCCACGTGACACTGGCGCAAGACCACGTTGAAGAATAGCTGCGCTGAAAATCTCATTAAGGCATTGCGCAAAAATAACTATTTCTCCGAGGCGGCGGTTCACATCGGCTAAACGCGCAGCGTCATATACTGGAAACCGTGAACTTAGCGCGGTCAAACTTCCGTGACCAAGACTACCGCGCACGGGAATGGCAACCCCGCTCGCGATACCATAGCTCATTGCTGCGTCAAGAAATTGGTCGGTCGCCGCCGATTTTCCGCGAAATGTTCCCTGATCCCAAATCACGGGCAACGACGTTTCTAGGCCCGCGTGGACTCGTGGATCAACCTCAACATAGGCGCGCTGATCGTAGATTTGAACCCACGCAGGCGTATGGGTGCTAAACAAATAGACTTGGCTTTCAGCTTCAAGCCGGAGGCTCAGCATAACGCCGTGCGCGAACACCTCGAAGCCAAAGCTATGCGTTATCGCTTGGACCACGGGCGCCAAATCGCCGCCGTTCTCCGCAGCGAGAATCAGTGGCTGAATCGCAGTCGCTAAATGTCCACGACCTCCAATCTTCAGCGGCCCGAACTGCAGCGGCATACTCATTTCAGGCTAGAAGGCTCGAGAAGGATTCATCTCATCGCACAACACTAGACAAATGCTCCATCGAGCAAGTTTGGGCCTTCTGATTGATGCCAACAAGCTATAAACGCCATTATCGATGCGCTTGGCACCCCGTGGCTAAGGGTCGCAGAGAAACGTGCGGATAGCCGCCCGATCAGGTCAAAACCCAATTAGTGTCGCTTAGCGCCATAATAACGCCCCAAGGATTGGCTCACGCTGCAATGCGACCCGAGCGTATGATGTTAAGCCATTGATGGGCTTGATGATTGGGAAGCAGGACCCCAGGCATATTTATTGCATCATAAGGGGCGCGATCGCGCAAGTACGTCGGATTATGGAGAAACTCAATTGAATCGGCTGTTGACGCGCGTACGGATTCTTCGAAGGCGATTGAAAG
>DASZZL010000061.1:0-3139 GCA_035545035.1 Pyrinomonadaceae bacterium | reverse complement strand
GCCAGGTTGCTGACTGGTATGCAGTGCGCGGTTTCGTCGCGCTGGTTCCTGATCTTTTCTGGCGGCAGGAGCCGGGCATTCAGTTAACTGACAGATCGGAGGCTGAGTGGCAGAAAGCGTTCGCGCTCTATCAGGGCCTCGACGAAGCGAAGGCAGTTGAGGACTCAGCAGCCGCGGTCGAGTTTCTGCGTCAACATCCGGCGTGCAGCGGACGTGTCGGCGCAGTTGGTTTTTGTCTGGGTGGCAATCTTGCTTACCTGCTCTCTATTCGTTTCAAACCAGATTGCGCGGTTGGCTATTACGGCGTCAGTATCGAGAAAGCTTTGAGTGAGGCAGCGAATCTCGGCTCGCCTTTAATGTTGCACGTCGCCGGTCGTGATAAGTTTTGCTCGCCTGAGGCGCAGAAACAAATTCACGAAGCTCTCGATTCGAATCCTCTAGTCACGATTCGTGACTATCCGGAACAGGATCATGCGTTCGGTCGTCCTGGCGGCGAACACTACAACGCGAGGGCCGCGGAATTAGCGAACCTGCGCACGCTGGAATTCTTTGTGCGCAACTTGAGCGGCGAAGGAATCGCGAGCGCGCAGAAGTCGCTCTCTGATCGCTGGGATGAGCACGTCAAATACGAATTCGCAACGCGTGACACGGAAGACACCTTAAAAACGATGGTGCCCGATGCGTACGTGAATCACGTGCCGGTGCTGACGGGCGGCGTGGGCCACGATCAGCTTCGCGAGTTTTACTCGAAGCGTTTCATTCCGCAGATGCCGCCCGACACTGCGATGACGCCGGTGTCGCGCACGATCGGCGTCGATCGCGTGGTTGACGAAATGGTCTTTGAATTCACGCACACGATCAAGATGGACTGGATGCTGCCCGGCGTGGCCCCGACGGGAAAACACGTGAAGGTGCCGCTGGTTGTCATCGTTCATTTTCGTGATGGCAAACTCGCGCACGAACACATCTATTGGGATCAGGCTTCCGTGCTGGCGCAGCTTGGTTTAATTGACGCGACCAAGCTTCCGGTTGCGGGTGTCGAGACGGCTGAGAAGGTCTTGAATCCGAGTCTGCCGTCGAATGAGTTGATAGAGCGGTGACTAACGACTAGTGATATTGACGAAGCACGTGCCCGTGGTATCCTCTGTTTAGAAGATTGAGGAGTGAAAGATCTAATATGGTTCAAAGCCTGACAATTAGCGAAGCGCGGTTGAAATTGGATGCGTTGGTTAAGAGAATCAATTTGAAGAAGGACTACGTAATCCTCAAGAAGGATGGGATTCCCGTCGCCGGGATAATGGATATCGATGAGTTCGAGGATTATCTCGAACTTCAGGATCCCAAAGTTGAGCGCCACATCAAAAAGAGCACGGAAGAGTTTCTCGCTGGTAAGAGTCGACCTGCTCGTGAGTTTCTGGCAGAGCTGGAATCGATCAGGAAAAAGAGTAGTAAGCGCAAGAAATGACACCGGCCTTCACCGTTCGGACGTCGTCGCATTTTGAACGGCTCGCTACTGCGCAGCTAAAGAAACATTCCGAATTCGCGGCTTTACTCGGTAGAGCAATTGGGATTCTTCAAATCGATCCATACAATCAGAGCCGCAATCACGCGGTCAAGAAACTCGCCGGCCCTCAAACAGACGGCCAATGGCGCCTACGGGTTGGGCGGTGGCGGTTTCGTTACGACATCGCCGGTCAAACAGTGGAATTGAAGTATTGCGGCCTGCGACGGGAAGATACATATCGTTGAAGGAACTTCGTCGCGCGAAACTATGTCTGCGAGTGGGTCGCCCTAATTCAGACTGATAGAGCCTGCCGATTGAAAACGAACGATCAAGCTAATTCGACACCGATCGTCAGCCGTCTCCGCCGCGATCTCGGCACGATCGAATCGTACGCGGCGCTGATTGGAATTCTGATCGGCGCCGGCATCTTCAAAGTCACCAGCGACGCCTGGTCGCTCACCGGGCCGAGCGTGGTTCTCGGTTACGCAGTCCTGATGCCTGCGATTCTGGCGACCTCGATTCCATACGCGGCGTTCATCTCAACGCCGCTGGGCCGCGAGCCGGGCGGTGAATATCTGCACATCTCGCGCACGCTCGGAGGGTTTGGTATTGCATACATCGGCTCGTGGCTGAAGATCATCGCCTACATCGGCGCCGGCGCGTACCTGGCCAGCGCATTAGCTGATTACATAATCGAACTTACCGGTCGGCGTTTCAGTGGTGAGTTGGTTCACCAGACGCTCGCCGTGGGCAGCCTGCTTTTTTTCTACGTCGTGCACGTGGTCGGCGTGCGCTGGTTTGGCCGGATCCAGGTGGCCATGTGCGTGCTGTTAGGCCTTTCGATTTGCGTGCTGGTGATTCCCGGACTGTTTGCGATCCACAGGGCAAACTACTCACCGTTTATCACGCACGGCCCGAGGGGATTCGCCCTGAGCCTGGCGCCGATTTTCTTTTCTTACGCCGGCTTTGAGTCGCTGGCCCAAACTGCCGGAGAAACGAAAGACAGCACGCGGCGTCTGCCAATGGTTTTTTTGAAAGGAATCAGCGCGACGGCGCTGATCTTCATTTTGATGTCGGCCGTGGCGTTTGGCGTTTTGCCGGGCGCGCGGCTCGGGGCGAGCAGCGCACCGATGACCGAAGTGGCCGCGGTTTATTTGCCATGGGGCGCGGCTGCTTTTGTGACGCTCGGCGCCATCATGGCGATCACGACTTCCTTGAATCCGACGCTCATCGTTCCTTCGCGGCTCGCGCTCATTTTTGTCGAGGATCGTTTGGCGCCGCGCTGGCTTGGGGCCGTCAACCCGCGCACCGCGACGCCGATTCGCGCTCTGACTCTAACGCTGGCTGCGTGTTTACTGCTCGTGATTAGCAGACAGCTTTCGCTGGCTTTGAACATCGCCGTGTTCGCGTTAGTGCTGCTCTACTTTCTGCACAGTTTGACGTTTTTGCTGTTGCCGCGGCGAAACCCGAAGCTCTACCGAGAGATTACGATCAGCATGCCGACCTGGCTGCAACGCGGTGCGGCTTTACTTTCGGTCCTGTCGATGGGCGTGTTGATTGCGGTACAGGTCGCGCAGGACCTGCACACTCTCACCACGCAGAGTCTGAGCGAGAGAATCGCAAAACATTCGCTGA
>DASZZL010000060.1:0-105258 GCA_035545035.1 Pyrinomonadaceae bacterium | reverse complement strand
GACATGAATGCCGGCGTCTGAGAGCGCCGCCATTTTTTCCGCGGCAGTTCCCTTCCCGCCGGCGATGATTGCGCCCGCGTGGCCCATGCGCCGTCCCGGCGGCGCGGTCTGTCCGGCGATGAACGCGACAATCGGTTTCGTCACATTTGTTTTCGCAAACGTCGCAGCTTCTTCTTCAGCCGTGCCGCCAATCTCGCCAATCATCACAATGCCGTCGGTCTCGTCATCTTCTTGAAATAATCGCAAAGCATCAACATGCGAAGTGCCGACAATCGGATCGCCGCCGATCCCGATCGCGGACGATTGTCCAAGGCCCAACGAAGTTAGCTGGCCCACCGCTTCATAAGTCAGCGTTCCTGAACGCGAGACGACGCCGACGCGACCTTCGCGATGAATGTGACCCGGCATGATTCCAATCTTGCATTTGCCGGGCGAGATAATTCCGGGACAGTTCGGGCCGATTAGGCGCGTCTGTTTGTCGCTCAAATACTCCTTGACCTTCACCATGTCGAGCGTTGGAATTCCTTCCGTGATGCAAACTACAACTGGGATTCCCGCGTCAGCCGCTTCCATGATCGCGTCAGCGGCGAATGCCGGTGGCACGTAAATCACGGACGCGTTTGCGCCGGCTTCTTTGACTGCATCGGCGACAGTATTGAAAACAGGAATGCCTTCGTGAGTCGCGCCGCCTTTGCCCGGCGTGACGCCGCCGACAACATTCGTCCCGTACTCAACCATCTGGATGGTGTGGAACGTGCCTTCTTTGCCGGTAATGCCCTGCACGACGAGGCGCGTAGATTTATCTACAAGAACGCTCATTGAGATCAGTGGTCAGTGATTAGTGATCAGTTTGATACGAGCGAGCGCGCAGTATAGCAACTGGATTAGTTACTCACAAAGAGGAACGGTAACGATCTGTCCTTCACAACTTAAGATCTACGATTCATGGCGTCTTGGGAATTAACGATGCCTTCGGTTGATTGTCTTCTTAGTCGCTCTCTTCTTTGCTATGTTAGCTTTTCCACGCCCTCGGCGTAAGAATCCTGTGAGTTGATGTTCCCCGACGCCAAAGAACTTCTTAGATACTGATGTGAATAAGTCGCCCGCTAGAAGCCTGACGGCGATAATCATTTTCTCTAACTCGTCAAACTCGATAGGGACGAACTCGCCAAGAACTAGCTCCGTCTTGCCGGTTCTCTCGATGAACTCCGCGCTTACTCTGCCACCGTTATGCACTGCTACATGTCTAATGTTCTCCGCCCAATGTAATAGTTCAATCTCTTTCTCTGGAGGCGCGATGTCAAGACCAAACTCTTTTCTCAAAAACTCCAATCGCTTTGATAAGGTTAACCAGCCAAAGTCATATACATATCGTTCCACCAAGTGAACTATTAAGTCATCCTTCTTTTCAAACCCTAAAGCCGTCGCCCAATCGATTTTCTTGGCACTCTTTAGAATTTCAGGACGGGCTGCGCAAACGGCCCGTAAAGTGTCGGCCATAAATGCATCAAGATAGGCAAAAGACATGACGAGTTTCTGGGAGCCCAGTAACCTTTCAAAGCCGATTTGGAAACTCTTGCTCAGTTTCTTGGGTTTGGTTACATCTGCTGAAGAAATAATTAAGGTCACAACGGATTCTAAAAGCTTACCTTTTGTCGGATCGCTATCCGAAGCCGCAATGCTCTTTCTTAACCTCTTCCCGCTCTCGCTGGCTTTTAATACAACACCAATGACATTGCTCATCTGACGCATGCCTGCTAACAAAGGATCTTTCAGGCTTAAAGGTAAGTTAGAGGGGAAGTCTTTTATCGTCTCATTGCCAACGAATGTGAGTATCTCGATCTGACTCATGGCGGTTCCAAAATTCTTAAAGACGCCACGATAAGTTTCCCAACTCATTCGACTGCCCTCCAGAACTCTAGATTACTTTTCAAACATTCCGGTGGTCTCCGCTCCGCTTCGACCACCGGCTACTATCTCGCAGCCTTCCAGGCTGCGCGCCCTTGGCGCTTTGCGGCTGAACAAAAACATATTCACGCCAACTCAAACTTCTCGCCATACTGCGGCACTTCAATCGTCCAACCAAATCGATCGCGAATGTGACCGGCCATCGCCTGCGCTGCGTCGGGCTCGCCGTGCGTGACGAAAACGCGCTTGGGCGCGGATGGCATTCCTTCCAGCCAGCGAATTACTTCTTTCCAATCCGCATGCGCAGAAAAGCCGCCAATCTTTTCCACATGGCAACGCACCGGAATCCACTGACCAAAGACCTTCACATTCTTCTCGCCGTCCGACACGCGGCGGCCGAGCGTGCCCGCCGCCTGATAACCGACAAACAGCACGGTCGCATTCTCGTCGGGCAAAAGCCGCAGCGCATGATGCAGCACGCGGCCGCCGTTCATCATTCCTGACGCGGCGATGATCACGCGCGCGCCAACAGCGTCGTTCAGACGCTTCGAGTCTTCCCTGGTGGCGCACGCGAGCATCGAATGGGTGCTCAGAGGCGTCGGCGTTTGCTTTAGTGCGGCGGCATATTCTTCGTCCTGTTCCTCTTTGACGCCGGCGTAAGCTTTCGTCGCCGCGGCGGCCATCGGAGAATCCAAACAAACAGGCAACGCCGGGATTCGTTTTTCGTCTTCGAGTTCGCGAATGAGATAGAGAATTTCCTGTGCGCGTCCGACGGCAAAAGCAGGAATCAGTACGGCGCTGTTGTGCTCGGCCGCGTTCTTGATGATTCGTTCGAGCGCGTCTTTCGGTTGCTCAACGTCGTGCAAGCGATCGCCGTAGGTTGATTCAATCAAGAGATAGTCGCACGCGGGCGGCGCGACGGGATCGCGAATGATCGGCTGATTGTACTTTCCCAGGTCGCCGGAAAACAGCACGCTACGTCCTTGTCCATCGTCCCCATCCAGATGCACGAGCACGTGACTAGAACCGAGAATGTGCCCCGCGATGCGAAACTCCGCACTGATCCCTTTCACCACTTGAAAAGGTTGACCGGTATTCTGTACGACTTGCAGCAGCTTCAAAGTCTCTTTCGCATCTTGTTCCGTGTAGAGCGGCAGCGCGGGCAAGTGCTTCGTGACCTTGTGTCGATTGCGAAAGTCGGCTTCTTCTTCCTGAAGCCGCGCGGCGTCAGGCAAAAGAATCTTCAGCAAGTCAGCCGTGCCGCGCGAACAATAAACCGGTCCGCGAAAACCGTGACTGACGAAGCGAGGAAGATAACCGGTGTGATCGATGTGCGCATGCGTGATGATCACCGCGTCCACCGACGCCGCGTTGAAGGGCGGTTCCTGCCAGTTGCGCTCGCGCAATTCGCGCAAGCCCTGAAACAAGCCACAGTCGACCAGCACGCGCGCGCGACCGGTCTCGATCAGATATTTCGAGCCGGTCACTGTTCCGGCAGCACCCCAGAATGAAAGCGTCGACATCTTCATCTCCCTCTTAATTCACTCACTGGCACATCTGCCAGGTTCTGATCGCTTCAATTGGATGAATCAGCATGATGATATTCAAGGTCAACCCATCTCTGATCCAGACGAGTAGCACTATTTCAGTGACGACAAACAGAATTGCGGAGCGCCGCCAGCCAAACGACCGGGCGATCATGAAACCCAATGCGCAAGACAAGATATCACCTAAAGAGTTCACCACTGTATCGCCTGTATAGCCCAGCGCCGCCGTCGCGGCACGATAGCGCTCGATCACCAGATTAGTGTTCTCGAACACCTCCCATCCAGCTTCGATCGCGATCGCCAAACATAGTCGCCCCATCGGGCGCACGCGCGGGAGCAGCAACTTTAGCAGGATGAAGAAGACCATGCCGTGCAGCACATGCGTGAAACTGTAGGGATCGAGAAACTGTTGAGAGTTTTCCGAGCTGCAAATGTTCCCGGACCAAAACCTGGTCCCACAAGTGCAAAGCCAGAGACGTCCCTGATGATGAAGTTGAAAGGTTGCTGCTAAGAGAATGGCAATGATCGCGAGCCAGGGCCAGGCGTTGTTTCGCAGCGAAGCGGAAGCGTTACTCGGCATGAGTGGTCGTATCGGCAGGTTTTCTATAACATTCCGGTTCGATTATTATCAACAGCGATTCATCGATTCGCTATCTGGAGAAACTTTAATGAAGCAAGCAAGATCTCGCCGTGCACCGCGCGCTCTGCTACTGACTTGTTTGATTCTCGGTGCCCTGGCAGTCTTTCTCCCAAGCTTTCACTCAAAGGCGGCCCGGGCGGACCACGCGCGGCACAATGCTTCGCTGGGTAGTCAGCCGCCCGCTGCGGCTCTTGCACAGTTTGACGATCCCTACTCTGACTTTCGCAACGCGCGTTATTCGAACTCGGGCTTGCTGAACGAGCGCGACGAGATCAAACTCGGCATGCAACTTCACCGCGAAGTCACGAAGAAGTTTAGTCTGACGGACACGGGCCTCGACCGCGTCGAGCGCATAGGCCAGCGTTGCGCGAAAGCCAGTCTGCGGCCAAGCCTGCTTTACAAGTTCCACGTCATTCAGAGTCGCGAGATTAACGGATTCTCGCTTCCGGGCGGCCACGTTTACGTGACGACCGCGCTGTTGAAGATGGCGAATGAAAACGAACTCGCCTCAGTGCTGGCCCATGAAGTCGGCCACGTCGTCGCGCGGCACAGCCTGAAGACTTTGAAACAGTCGCAGGAATACGACGAGATCGCCAAACAACTCGGCGAACTCACGGGAGTCGCCGGCGACATGGCGCGCGATCTTGGTGTTGCCCTCGGACAAATTGCTGGGGCAGGCTTCCTCACCGTTCACTCTCGCGACGAAGAACGCGAGGCGGATTTTCTGGGCGTGCGCACGATGCCGCGCGCGGGATTCGATCCGCAGGGAATGATCACGATGTTTCAGAAACTACAGCGCATCGAAGAGCAAGACTCAAGTCTCCTTGGCACGTTGTTCTCAGATCATCCGGATGCTGAGGAACGAATCGGTAATACAAGGTATGAAATCGCGCGGATGAAGAGGAGTAGATAGCCGCGGATACTTGAGCGTTTCGGTTTTCCTCTGTGGTCCTCTGTGAAGCCTCCGTGTCTCTGTGGTGAAACTGAGTCACGAAAGAATTCACCACAGAGGCACAGAGATCGCACAGAGTTTCACAGAGTATTTGCTGGACGACTCGGCTCGCGGTTCTGTAACCGAGGCGCGCCGAAGAAAACAATTAGCGCCGGGATCAGCAGCGCCAGATTTCTTAGCGCCGTCTTCACTCCCAACTGGCTCGCAATGATCCCGCCAAAGCAGCCGCACTCCAGCGGTTCGCCGTGCAAAACGTAAACATAATAGAGAGCGAAGGCGCTGAACCCGACCAGCAACGCTGCTGCCCAGATTGCCCCGAGCCTCACTGTCCGCGAAACAATCAACAGAAGCGCTGCGATGATCTCAGCAGCGATCACAGCGATCGTCGCGGGCCATTGCCAGCGTTCATAATTGATCGATGCGGAGCTGACAAGCGATGCGACGCTGGTTGCGAATGTTTTCAGAATCCAAAGCTTTGCGCCGGCACTGAAAAGAAAGAGTGCCGCCAGTCCGAAGCGGCTGATGCGTACTATCCACCGGGTCACCGCGCGCGGATTCATTCAGGGTTTAGGCGACCTGTTTGATTTCTTGCCCAATTTCGTACAGGAACTCAGGCGCAAAGTCGGCGCCATTAGGCCATTCAATCGTTCCAGTCTCAGGATTGACAAAGACTCGTTTGAAGAACAGAGGATCCTTCAATGGCTCGAAAACCTCGCCGTGGAGTTCGCCGCTCAAATCTACTCGCTTCACAACGCCGTCGCTGAATTCCAGCCTTAACTCGAATGCGCTCACATCGCGGATTTTTGTCACATGCAAAAACATACTGTCACCTAGCTTAGTGGTGGAACCTGCTGCAATGGCCTTCGCGTTCGCGCTCGATTCCAGTTGTTCATAAGTTCCTGCTGATACTTTTCCGACCATTCCAACACCATGCGCAACGCCCGCCGAGACATCCTGCCCTGCACCAGACCAGTTTCGATTTCTACCGTCACTTCCTCCTCCTGGTACCGAGCATGAAAGTGTGGGGGAAGATGATCATTGTAATTCATGAAGATGATAATTCCGAAGAAGCGGCTAATGGTCGGCATATTGTTACGGGCTTCAGTTAGCTAGCGCCACAACCTTCTCCGCCGCGTCTTTCATGCCGTTGGCAACCGTAAAACCCAAGCCCGATTCACGAATCACGCGCTGGCCTTCTTCGACGTTCGTCCCTTCCAGACGGACGACGACTGGAACTTTGACGCCGAGGTTCGTCGCCGCGCCGACCACGCCGCGTGCGACCATGTCACAGCGCACGATGCCGCCAAAAATATTAATGAGCACCGCGCGCACGTTTTGATCGGCGAGCAGGATGCGGAACGCTGCCTCGACGCGTTCCTGTGAAGCGCCGCCGCCCACGTCGAGAAAATTCGCGGGCTCGCCGCCGGCGAGTTTGATGATGTCCATCGTGGCCATCGCCAGACCGGCGCCGTTCACCATACACGCGATGTTGCCGTCAAGCTTGATGTAGTTGAGATCGAACTTGGACGCTTCGATCTCCAAAGGCTCTTCTTCATTCAGATCGCGAAGGTCGAGAAACTCCTTGTGCCGAAACAATGCGTTGTCATCAAAGTTGACTTTTGCATCCAACGCGATTAGACGCTTGTCTTTCGTCAGCAGGAACGGATTGATTTCCATTAGCGAGGCGTCCATCTGTTCATACGCGGCGTAAAGCGACTGCATGAACTTCGCCGCCTGGGAAACCAGCGCGCCCGGCAGCCCCAGAGCGAACGCGAGCTTTCTCGCTTGAAATGGACGAAACCCAACCGCGGGATTGACCGTCTCTTTGAAAATCTTTTCCGGAGTTTTCGCGGCTACTTCTTCAATGTCCATGCCGCCTGCGGCTGATGCCATGAACACGGGACGTCCGCTGGCTCGATCTAGAACGATGCCGAGGTAAAACTCTTTATCGATCGGCAGGCCCTCTTCGATTAAGAGCACGCGGACTTCTCTTCCCTCTTGTCCCGTCTGATGCGTGACCAGTTTCATGCCGAGCATCTCTCGCGCAATCTCGCGCGCTTCGTCGGCGCTCTTCGCCAACTTCACGCCGCCGCCTTTGCCGCGGCCGCCGGCGTGAATCTGCGCCTTGACGACGACCGGCTGACACGCTAGATCCTTCGCCGCTTGATACGCCTCGTCCGGCGAATGCGCGACGATGCCGCGCGGCACCGGCACGCCAGACTTTTTTAGTAACTCTTTTGCCTGATACTCGTGTATCTTCATGCCTGTTTATGCCTGAAGGCTTGGAGTGCGCCGGCAGAGCATAGCGGCGACGGCGCTTTTGATCGCCTTTCCCGCTTGCGCTAAATCAAACTCAGAAAATCGAAAGCGGTGTCGCGCTACGCTTGCCACCGCACTCCAAAGATAATCTTGAAAGCGCGATGAGTTTACTCAGAGCTTGAAAGCTCCGCAAGCGGGCGGGTTTTCAAGAAGGAGGATCGTGAGCCCGACCCCAGGCACAATCAACCGACGCTTGTTTCTAAAAGTTGGCGCAGCTTTCGCGCTAATGCCGGCGACTGCTTCCGGCCAGGTCCAGATCGAGCGCGGACGGTTCAGCGAAGACGATCTCCCGCTCGCCCGCAATCGACTGTTGGATATCGTCAACACCGAACGCTCACAAGCGGGCCTGTCCCGTTTGGAACTCGATGATCCGGCTTGCAAGGTTGCGAATGATCATGCTCGCGACATGGCCACCGGTCAGTTCCTGAGCCACTGGGGCAGCGACGGCCGAAAGCCCTATCAACGTTATTCGTTTGCCGGCGGCATCGACGCGATCCAGGAGAATGTTTCCGCTGCCGATAACATTCGTTCGGTGACGCCAAACGGCGTCGCGGGAGATCTACTGGACATGCACACCACGATGCACGATGAAACTCCGCCTAACGACGGCCATCGGCAAGCCATCCTCGCGTCGCAGCATACTCATGTGGGCTTCGGCATTGCGCTCAACGGGCATAGCCTGCGGCTCGCGGAACTTTATGTTTCCCGTTACATCGAAGTTAACCCGTTTCCGAGACAAGCAAGGCGGCAAACGACGGTGGTCCTGACCGGGAAGCTGCTCAACCCGAAACATTTCCTTCACGAAGTCGATGTGTTCTACGAGCCGTTGCCGACTCCTCCGGCCGCCGACTGGCTGCGCACGCCGCGCGGTTACGCTCTGCCCGATGAGTATGTCGGGCTCCGGCCTCAAGCGCCGCACGGAGCGCATTACGCTGACGGGAGCACTGGCGACTATGAATGGGGCAGCAATGGAAAGTTTCGCGTCCGAGCAAAGTTATCCAGGGACGCGCCCGGCATTTACACGATCGTATTTTGGATTAGACGCGTGCCGGCCGATAAAGCATTTCCCGCAGCAGAGATTTGTATCCGCGCCGAATGAAACCATCTGATGAGGGTCTGAAGGTGAGAAAGCGTGTAGAAAACATTTGTCCCTGGATTATGACTGCGCGCACAACTCGGCTCGGGGCGCTGGTGCTGGTTTTCGTTATCTCGACAACCTCTGCCAACGCACAGCAGCGGGTGAACAAACCACAGCTCGCCGCGCGCGTACGCGCCGAGTTTCTGCACGCCTGGAATGGCTACAGGAAATACGCGTGGGGCCATGACGATCTGAAACCTTTGAGCAAGAGTTATCACGATTGGTACGCCGAGCCTCTGTTGATGACGCCGGTTGATGCGCTCGACACGATGATTCTGATGGGCTTGAAAGATGAAGCGGAGACGACGCGCGCATACATCGATAAAAATCTTTCGTTCGACAAAGACATTTACGTTCAGAACTTCGAGATCACAATTCGACTGCTGGGCGGTTTGCTTTCAAGCTATCAACTCACCGGCGACCAGCGACTGTTGGTGCTGGCGGAAGATTTGGGAAACCGTCTGCTGCCCGTCTTCGAATCGCCGACCGGCCTGCCTTATCGCTACGTCAATCTCAAGACCGGAAGAGTGCGTGGCAATGTCACCAATCCCGCGGAAGCGGGGACTCTGCTGATTGAGTTCGGGACGCTTAGCAAGCTTACGCACAAACCAATCTTCTATGAAAAACCGAAACGCGCGCTGGTGGAAATCTACAAACGTCGCTCATCCATCGGTCTGGTGGGCACGTGGATCAATGTCGAGACAGGCGAATGGACCGACACCGACTCTCATATCAGCGGCGCGATCGATAGCTACTACGAATATCTTCTGAAGTGCTCGATCCTTTTCGACGATCAGGATTGCCAGCGCATGTGGCGCGACAGCATTGCGGCAATCAATAAATATCTGGCGCAGCCGATGCTCCACGATTTGCTCTATGCGGGCGGAAACACCGGAACCCAGGTGAAGGAGCCCGAACTCTGGTACGGTCACGCCGACATGAACACCGGCAAACGCGGAGCAACAACCTACGGCGCGCTGGACGCTTTCTTTCCCGCAGTGCTGGCGCTCTCAGGCGATCTCGATCGCGCGCGGCGTTTGCAGGAATCATCTTTCAAGATGTGGTCGCTGTACGGCATCGAGCCGGAAGAGTTGAATTACGACTCGATGCAAATCGTCTCGCCCGGTTATCCCTTGCGCCCTGAGATCATCGAATCGACTTATTATCTTCATCACTACACGAGAAACCCGAAGTACCTGCGTATGGGCCAGACGATGTTCGCAGACTGCGTAAAATACTGCCGCACCGACGAAGGTTACGCCGCACTCAAAAGCGTCGTGACGAGAGACAAAGCCGACTCAATGCAGAGCTTTCTGTTCGCTGAGACTTTCAAATACTTCTATCTCCTCTTCGCTCCGCCGAAGACGCTTGACTTCGACAAAGTCATCTTCAATACGGAGGCGCATCCGATTGGGAGAACGGGAAAACCGCGTCGCACTGGTTTGGCCCTCAGTCGTTAACACTTCTGACTTGCCAAACGTCCTTCTTCCGACAAGGCTTTCAGTCGTCGTTTGAATTCGGTATCATTCGCTGAAACCAGCGCAGAAGGCGCTGCGTGGATCAGCCAGCAACAGCGCACTCTCTCCCCGCGAAAGACAGTAGGCAGTAAGCAGGATGCAGTAGGCAGGAAACCGCACCCGCTAAAGCTGTCTTCGACTTTCGCGTCAACTTCACCATGAACTTTGGAGAGAGCTTATGAAACATCGAAACCCGACTCTGCTGTTTCTTTTCTTAGCGTCCGCTTCAGTACTGTTCTTGCTCTTCATCTTCCCTTCCCATAGGTCTGTTACGTCTCAGACTCGCGAAAGACGAGTCAGTGCGAATAACACTTCCGCGTCGACCAACGAAGAGAATGCGGGCAGGAGCCCAGGGCTCCCGGCGGAAATCGTGAAGGTTGACGTCGACCTCGTGACTGTCGATGCGCTCGTTTTGCAAAAGAACACGGCGCGAGTGGTCGGCGGACTGAAGAAAGAAGATTTCGTGCTTTACGAAGATGGGACCAAGCAGGAGATCACGCACTTTGGTCAGGACAGTCTGCCGCTCTCGGTGCTCTTGCTGATCGATCGTGGCGGTTGTCTCGATCCTTTCGGCAGCCAGGTGCATCGGGCGGCGAGTGATGCCATCTCGCGTCTAAAGCCTGCGGATGAAGTCGCGGTGATGACTTATCACGACACCACGCGTCTGCTGCAGGGATTCACGCGCGACCGCGCGCTGGTCGAAGACGCGCTCAATCAAGTGCCGCCGCATGATGAAGAGGCGGATCATTGCCTGAACAAGCTGTTTGCCGCCGCCGCCGATTACATGGTCAGGGCGAGCAATCCCGTCGGGCGTCGGGTGGTGATCGCGATCACCGGCGTCACGCGCAACTTTGATTGCCCAAACGGACCGTCCGGCAAAGCGGCGTCGCAGGCGATCTTTGAATCGGGCAGCGTCGTGTGCGGGATCATTCCCAAGACTGATGACCAGGCGATCGAAAATGGCATCATGATTTGGGCCACGCGAATCGGTAAGATCGGCAACGCGCCGTACATAGACATCCAAACTCTGGCGAACGAAACCGGCGGCGAAGTGCTGGCAGACAAACCCGAGAATCTCAATACGACTTTCCAGACGCTGATGGATCATCTGCGCAGCCGCTACAACCTCGCGTTTGTTTCTTCCAACAAGAAGCGCGATGGCACGACAAGGAAACTGAAGATCGACGTGTCGCCGCCGCTTCAGAAGTCACAGGGCAAGCTAGTCGTGAAAGCGCGCCGGAGTTATGTAGCGCCGAGGAGTTAGTAAGAAACGTGAGTAGTGTCAGTAAAGAAGGCGTCTATTATCTGGAACTCGCGTACCCCCCAACTGCGTTATTATGATCTCGCGCGCCCTGCCCGCTTATTTACAGTCCTGAAGGAGCACAAGTATGCGAATGAGGCGTCCGAACATTTTGAGCACAGGAGTGCTGCTGGCATTGCTCTCGGCTGTGCCGATCGCCGCTCAACTGCGGGTCGACGCGAGTAAGCGCGCGACGCTGATTCCGAAGGCTTGCCAGTCGGTGGTTCCGGCTTCAATCGAAGGACAAGTTGACGTCGCCGCTCTGGTAAAGGAAGCGATCTGTAAGGGCGCCGGCGACATGCTCGACGAATACAGCTATTTGCTGAATTCCTCGCGGCGCGTGAAAGATAAGAAAGGAAAAACAAAAGAGTCGACAACCACGTACGAAGTTTTCATCCCGACCTTGAAGAGCGGCACACACACGCGTGGCATTCTTGTGGTTACGAGTCGGGATGGCATTCCGGTGCCACCGAACGAGCTGGAAAAGGAGCGATTGCAAGCGGGTGAGCGCCTGGGAAAAGAGGAGGACAAGATCGCCCGTGAAGCTCCAGTGCAGGCAGAACCGAACTCGGATAGCCAGAAAGGAATGCCCCCGCTCGGTACGTATAATAGTATGGCAATCAACCGTACAGCTTTCGGAATGAGGCGCGGTGGCGCAAGGCTCGCGATTCATACTTTTCTTAAGAAGTGTGACTTGACGCTGGCGCGGCACGAACAGAATAGCGGGCGGGAAACGCTGGTCTTCAACTTCGGTCCGCGTCCTGACGCACAATTCAATGACGAAGAAAAATATATCGCGCAAATCAATGGCGAGATCTGGATCGACGCGCAAGACCGAATCGTGACACGGCTGATCGGCTGGCCGGCAAGCGCACAAGACAAAAACAAAAGCATTAACCAGCCATCAGCTGATCAAGAACCTCCCGCCGTCTATGTGGACATGATGCGCTTGAAGGAAGGCATTTGGTTGCCGCACGTCGTGCGGATCAACGGCGTCGATTATCCCAAGCTCTTCGACGGAATCACCGAGGACTCAAGTTCAAGCTATAGCAATTACGTCCGCTTCTCTACCGAGATAAAGGACGTGAAAGTAAACCCGCCAAATAATTGAGAAGCCAATAGGCATCATGATCGTCTCGCTGGCAAGATTGACCCTGCCGGCAATTTCCCGTAAAAAGCCACTGCTCGATTGCATCGACAGGCTAGCCCTTTAGCTCAGCAGTTCACATTCTGATCAGGAGAATAAATATGCCCCGACATAGAACTCTGGAAAGCATCTTTGCTGTCACTCGACCTATTACTTTCGCGCTGGTTGTGCTCGCTCTTGCCTCTGCGCTGTTGCTGGCAGGTTGCAGCAAAGGCGCCGGCGGCAACAGCATGCACGTGAAGTCAACAGCCACTGGCGAGAAGGATATGCCCGTGAAATCAGGCTACGCCTTCGCCGTTACGAAGACGTTCACCGATGTAGCCGGCAAGATGTCGACGGCGGCAACCTACAACGTCTACGCCGCCAACTACGATCTCGACTCGTCGTTCTTCGCCCAAACCATGAACAAGCCGATGACCTCCGACGATCAGATGCGCGTCGTTTTCAGTCTGGTGAGCGACGAAGGCGGCACCGAAAAATCGCCCGCGAAAGTCGGTAACTATTTAGCCAAAGCCGACAAGTTCATGAAGGTCGAATCCGTCGGCATCGTCTCGCGCAAAGGCGGCGCCGAAGACAAAGGCCGGGTCGAACGCAGCACTCTGACGGGCGACGTGAAGGTCACTTCGGTTTCGAGCGACACGATCACCGGCGAAGTCGATCTGAAGAGCGGCGACACATCGATCAAGGGGCCGTTCACCGCTAAGATCCTGACGAGAAAATAGAAGCTCTGCGGCGCGGTGAGTAAAGAAATCCAGATACACGGTCGGGACGAATCGTGTAGAATTGGAGCGCATATGAATCGTGAGACCCCTCGCGAACGCGTACCGACGCCCGGCGAAGAGATCGCGAACAGCATCAGCCACGGCATCGGGCTGGTGCTGGCGATTGCCGCGACGCCAATTCTGATTGTGGCGGCGGTGCGCGCGGGCAGCGTCTGGAACCTGGTTGGCGCGAGCGTCTTCGCCAGTGGGATGCTCTGCTTGTATTTCGCTTCCACGCTCTATCACGCACTCAGACACGATAAGGCCAAGCGGTTTTTTCGCGTTCTTGATCATGGAGCGATCTTTATTCTTATCGCCGGGACTTACACACCTTTCAGTTTGGGTGTGATGCGCGGGCCGTGGGGCTGGACTCTGCTCGGATTGATTTGGGCGATGGCGATTGCCGGTCTAACGATGAAAGCTGTCGCCGGCACCCGCTACCGTTGGCTTTCGATGGTTTTGTACCTGTCGATGGGCTGGCTGGTCGTGATCGCGGCTAAGCCGGTCCTGCTGCGCGTGCCTCTGCCGGGCATTCTCTGGCTGCTGGCCGGAGGCGTGGCCTACACGGCGGGCGTGGCGTTTTACTCCGCGCATCGCCTGCGCTACCACCATTTTATCTGGCATCTATTCGTCGTCGCCGGCACGACGTGCCACTTCTTCGCGGTGCTCTGGTATTCGGCCTGAGTCGCTTCGGGCTCTCGGGCCACTCGAAGTCTGGCAATCGACACACTCCCGGTGTTATTATCTGCGCGCGGTAAAGCATCATGTTCAATCCTCAAACTTTTCATTTCCGACCGCTCGACAACCGCACCGATCTCTTCGCGGACTAGTCTCCGTCTTAATTCACGCTTCGCCTTCTGACACAATCGATGTGTCGAAACCTTGGTCTTTTTCAAAGGAGAGAAGAAATGTCAGCGGTTATTGCAGCACGAAAACCTGAAATCAAAACTGAACTGCCCGGCCCGAAAGCCCGTAGCATCATCAAGGCAGATTCAGAGTTTGTGAATCCCGCGTACCCGCGTCCTGCTTTCAAGCTCGTTGCCGAGCGAGCGCAAGGCGTGTGGGTCACGGACGTTGACGGCAATGTTTTTCTTGACTGCAACGCCGGCGTTGCAGTGTGCTCGACTGGGCATTGTCATCCGGAAGTTGTGCGCGCGATCCAGGAACAGACCGAACAACTGATTCACATCTGCGGCACTGATTATTACTACCAGAGCATGCCCGATCTCGCCCGGAAGCTTGACGAGATCGTGCCGGTGCCGCGCCCGACACGCACGCACTTTGGCAACAGCGGCACTGAAGCCGTCGAAACTGCTTTGAAGCTCGCAATGCACGCGACCGGCCGTGAGAAATTCATTTCCTTCTTTGGCAGTTTTCACGGCCGCACCCTGGGATCGCTTTCGCTTACGAATTCAAGAGTAGCGCAGCGACGTGGCTTCAAGCGCCAGATGCTCGACGTGGTTCACGTGCCCTTCCCTAACGACTATCGCAATCCGTTCAGCGCCGACGATTGCGGCGATGGTGGGCCAACACAAGGCGCTTTGAATTGGATCGAGAATCGTCTGTTTCAATCTACAACTCCGCCCGAAGAAGTCGCCGCGATCATCGTCGAACCCGTGCAGGGCGAAGGCGGCTACGTGCCGGCACCGAAGGGATTTCTTAAAGGCCTGCGACGCATCTGCGACGAGCACGGCATCCTGCTCGTTTTTGACGAAGTGCAGAGCGGCATGGGTCGCACGGGCAAGATGTTCGCGGCCGAGCACTACGACGTGAAAGCCGACATCGTGTGCATCGCGAAAGGCATCGCGTCGGGCTTGCCGCTGTGCGCGTGCGTCGCGCGCGCCGATGTGATGGATTGGAAACCGGGCGCACACGCCTCGACCTTCGGCGGGAATCCCGTGGCGATTGCCGCGGCGCTGAAGACGATCGAGTTGCTCGAGCGCGAATTGGTCGCGAATGCCGCTGAGGTCGGAGCTTATCTAAAACGCGGTTTGGAAAAGTTGATGGGCAAGCACGACTGCATCGGCGACGTCCGCGGCATGGGGCTCATGCTCGGCGTAGAGTTCGTGAAGAATCGCGCGACTAAGGAGCCGGATGCCGAACTGCGCGATCGCGTCGAAATGGCCAGCTTCGAGCGCGGCTTGGTTTTGTTGGGCGCGGGACCGAATTCGATTCGCTGGTCACCGCCGCTGATCCTGACCAAAGAGAACGTGGACGTGGCTCTGGAGATTTTTGACGAGGCGATTGGCGCGTCAATTTGAGTTGTATGGCGCCGCGTTTGAGTTTTTCGAAACGCTAATCTCTGTGGTTCTCTGTGAATCCTCTGTGCCTCTGTGGTGGATCTGTTCCGCGTGATTCCACCACAGAGACACAGAGAATCACGGAGTTTCACAGAGCGTTGTCTGTCTTGTGGAGAGGCCCAAACGAATGTTTGAGGGAACTGTAGTCGCAATCAACATCGCACCCGCGGCCGAAGCTCCGATGCAATCAGTCAACGAAGCGCGCGCCGTTCCCGGCAGAGGCCTGGAAGGCGATCGCTATTTCGATCAGAAAGGCACGTTCTCAAAGCCTCAGCCGGATCGAGAGCTGACGCTAATCGAAGCTGAAGCTATCGAGGCGCTGAAACGCGAGCTGGACGTCGATTACGGGCTCAGTGACAGCCGGCGCAATTTGGTCACGCGCGGCGTACCGCTGAATCATCTGGTGGGTAAAGAGTTTTGGATTGGTGAGGTGAAAGCGCGCGGCTTGAAGTTGTGCGAACCATGCTCACATCTGCAAAAACTTTCGCACGAAAAAGTCCTGCCCGGACTGGTTCATCGCGGCGGCCTGCGCGCACAGATTCTGAGTGAAGGAATGATTCGCGTCGGAGAAGCGGTCAGGGAATCCGAATGATTTCGATCTGCTTAAAGGCGGGCTACCGCGCGCCAGTATCGTCAAGTCATTCGCGGGCAGTAGCCTAAGCGGTCTTCAGGTTATGGCTTCGTAGCCGGCTCAGCCAACTCAGCATCGATACTTCCCCGACCTCCATAGCTATCGGCGATATTGATCGCGCGCGGAGAGAACTCCAGCATAAGCTTCTTACCTTCATCACTGAACATTCCGCTGGCTTGAAGGCCGCCATTCGGTGGCGGCACCAACGAACCCGCACCCATTCGCCCGATCATAAATCGACTATCGTTGGTCACAACTGCGGTCGCGGAATCAGTCAGCGAACGCATTTGCGCCAGGCCGGAACTGAAGAGATCAAAGGCCAGCGTAACTAAACTACCTTCCCGCATCACCAGCAGCCTACCTTTGAGTTCGAACGTTTCGCCTGCTCCGGCAAAACCACCCGAGTAGGTGAATGTTCCGTTGATAATGCGATACGACGGCGCCCCTTGTCGCCAGGCATAATCAAGAGAAAGCGGCACGGTCGAACTTGGGCTGCCCTCGCGCGCTACGATCTTGAACGGCGAAGTAATCATCTGGGGAACCATCATACCTTTGCCGGGTTTCTTCTCGGTCACGTGAATCTGACCATTGACTTCACTGGCGATCTCAACCGCATAGCCGCCGGTGTTTCGCTCGCCCAAAAAGGCGGCGATGACTATGTTCGATTTGAAAAACTCCGTATCAAGCTTTGGTAGATTGCCCTCGAGCTTGGTTAGCGCCGAATAGGTTTCGGCGTCGCGCACCACCGCAACGAACGGATTAGTGATCGATGAATGAAAACCTTCGGCGAGGAGTTTGATCTCGTCTGACCTCTTCTCTTTATTTTGCGCTGCGGGCACGGAGACGAACGGGTTCTCGTCCGCGAAGCGGACGTTCCGAAAATAGCCCATCACGCTAGTACTGGCTACTAGAAGAAATATTAAAACCAGACTCAGCGAAAGGGGCAATTGAATGGGGCGCTTCGCGGATTGGATTTGGCAATGTCCTTTTATTTTCATGAACGATTCCGCCTAACAATCTCGCTCCGATTGTTAGAACGCCGAAGCCCCCTAGAAGTTGCATTAGAGCAATGCTGATCACAGCCGATACCGTACATGCTTTCGCAGCTCTTCGTCCTCGACCTCGATGTTCTGCAGACGGAGCATCACATCCGCATTCAAGTCCCAACCCGCACGTTCACCTGCTTGTAACTTAACTGTGCCGGCGGCGGCGATCATCGCCGCGTTGTCGGTTGAAAGATGCGGCGAAGGAAAATAAACCGGCACGCCCAGCCGTGCTGCGGCTTCGCGCGCAGCTTCGCGCAAAGCGCCGTTGCATGCGACTCCGCCCGCGACAATTAAGGTCTTTGGATAATAATCTTGCGCGACGCGTTGCATCGTCGTCACGAGCGATCGCACAACCGTGCTCTGAAAGCTTGCCGCCAGATCCTTGATTCCCTGGGAAGGTTCTTCGCCGTTGGTCACCGGTTGCAAGCCTGACTCACGCACATATTTCGTAACCGCTGTTTTCAATCCACTGAAACTGAAATCCGGGCGATTGTCGCCCATCCGCGGAACCGCAAACTTCACCGCCTTTGGATTCCCTTCTTTCGCAAGCTTTTCAATGATTGGTCCGCCCGGGTAACCGAGACCGAGCAGCTTCGCCACCTTGTCGAATGCTTCGCCGGCTGCATCGTCGCGCGTGCGACTGACGACTTTGTATTTGCCCGGCTCAGGTACAAAGAAAAGATTTGTGTGCCCGCCAGAGACGACCAGCGCCAGCGCCGGATGCTCGACGGGCGGATTCTCAAAGCATACTGAATAAATGTGGCCCTCGATATGGTTGACGCCGACCAGAGGTGTGTTAAGCGCGAAGGCCATCGCTTTCGCATAAGACACACCGACCAGCAACGAACCAATCAACCCCGGACCAATCGTTACCGCAATTCCATCAATGTCATTTTGCGAGAGGCCGGCTTGCGCGATTGCTTCTGCGACGATAGGGACGATCTTATCGAGGTGTTCGCGCGAAGCCAGTTCGGGAACCACGCCGCCAAAGCGTTTATGGGTCGCAATCTGCGACGCGATCACCGACGAGACGATCTCGCGGCCATCACGCACGATCGCCGCGGCGGTTTCATCGCAGGAAGTTTCGATTCCGAGTACCAGCATAAGAAGAGTGATCAGAGATCAGTTGTCCGGTGATCAGTAACAACGATAACGTCTGATGATTTCTACGTGCAACCGTGAAATGACTGACTGAGCGCCAAAGGCGCGAAATAAGGTAGCCAGGGGCAAGCGCGAAGCGCGCCGCCCCTGGTTACGATTGAGGTTTGATTTCGAGCCCTGGAAGGGCGACAGAGCAGCGAGCTAGGTGGGATTGACTCTTCGATAGAAACTCAAACACGACTCGCCTTGTTTCAGGGATCGATAACGCTGCAACCCCGCCAATACTTCCGGCAGATCCTTCTTCTTGTGATGCTCGACGATCATCACACCGTCTTCTGTTAACAATCGCGCCCTATGATCGCCGACATAATCCAACACAACTTCATAATCCGTTGCGTATGGTGGATCGTAGAACAGGATTTCGAATGGCGCTGCTTCTCTCTTCGCGCGCTGCTGCAGAAATGCCGAGGCTTCGCCGCACACTACTTCCCTTTCATGGTCATCAACACCGAACTCGTCAAGATTCGCTTCAATCAACACGGACATCTTGCGCGACTGATCGACGAAAGTTACATGCGCCGCTCCGCGCGACAGCGCTTCGATTCCCACCGTTCCTGATCCGGCGCACAAATCAAGAAACCGCGCGCCCTCGATCCTCGGCGCGAGAATATTGAATAGCGTCTCGCGCAAACGATCCGAAGTCGGCCGCGTTTGCAGCGACGGCGGGATCTTCAATCTTCGCCCGCGATATTTGCCGGCAATGATGCGCATTGAAGTCTCAAGTTCCAAGTCCAAAGTTCCAAGTCCCCGGAAGCAGAGACGGGAACTCGACCAAAGAGCTATCGATACTTTCTGCCTTGCATGCCTGACTGTCGCAAGTACTTGATCAAGCCCGAGAGCATCCGGCTTATTTCAGTAGCAGAGGCACTCAGACTACTAAACTCTTCCGCCGCGATGTATTGCTGATCGAGCGCGACGTAGAGCTGAGCTCTAACCTCGCCGCAAGAACCTTTTGCCAGAGAGAGAAACTGAACGAACTCCTTGTCACCGTCTCTCTCAAAGCCCTCAGCGATGTTTGAAAGAATGGACACCGATGCTCTGCGAATCTGATCACGAAGACCAAAGTCACGGGCGAAAGGTTGATTTAGCGTGATTCGATAAACTGATTTGGCGAGTTCGCGCGACTTCTTCCAGCTTTCAATGTCTTCAAAGCGTTCGATCTTAGCCATGATTGTTCCTCCAGTATGGGATTTTGGGACTTGGAACCTGGGACTTGGAACTTGGGACTCGGAGCTTCTATCCAACCGCCGCCAGCTTCAGCCGCGCATCACTCTGCACTCGCTTGATCATCTTTGCAGCTTCGGGTGATGACTTGCCCTGGTTGACGTAGAACTCGGCTTCTTTCCGGGCGGCTTGCAGGATATCCAGGTCGCGAACAAGGTTGGCGACGCGAAACTCAGGCAGACCAGCTTGCCGCGTACCCATGACTTCGCCGGGGCCGCGAATTTCCAGATCCTTTTCCGCGATGCGAAAGCCGTCGTTGGTTTCTTCCATGATGCCGAGACGCTCGCGAGCCACTTCGGTCTGTTTGTCCGAAGCAAGCAAAACGCAAAAGCTTTGCTCTGCGCCGCGACCGACTCGTCCGCGTAGTTGATGAAGCTGTGATAGTCCAAACCGCTCGGCGTGCTCGACGACCATGACCGAAGCATTGGGAACATCGACGCCAACTTCGATCACCGTGGTCGAAACCAAAATCTGAATCTCACCGGCGACGAATCGCCGCATCACTTCTTCTTTCTCTTCGGGTCTCATCCGGCCGTGCAGCAGCCCGACAGCGAACTTCGGAAAGACGCGATCGCGGAGGTATTCATACCGCTTGGTAGCATCGCGCAAATCCATCTTTTCTGATTCTTCGACCAGCGGATAGACGACATAGACCTGACGGCCCGCGCGCACTTCACGCGCGAGCAATTGTTTCACTTCTTTGCGATCAGCTTCGTTGTCGGCAAATACCTTCGTCACGATGGGCGTTCGACCCGGCGGCATCTCGTCGATGATCGAGACGTCGAGATCGCCGTACACGGTCATCGCCAGCGAGCGCGGAATCGGGGTTGCGGTCATCACCAGCACATCGGGATTCAATCCGCGCGCACGCAGTTCGGCGCGCTGCATCACACCAAAGCGATGCTGCTCGTCGATAACTACCAAGCCGAGTTTCTTGAACGTAACTTTTTCCTGAATCAAGGCGTGCGTGCCGATGCACGCGTTAACCTCGCCGCTGGCAATTGCTTGATGCAGACGCTTCTTGTCCGCCGCCTTTAGCGAACCTATCAGCGACTCGACACGATAGGGCGACTTCGCCAGAATTCGTTTGATGTTGCCTGCGTGTTGTTCGGCGAGAATCTCTGTGGGAACCATCAGCGCCGTCTGATAGCCATTTTCCATCGCCGCCAGCATCGCAATCAGGGCGACGATCGTCTTGCCGCTGCCCACGTCGCCTTGCAACAGACGATTCATCGGCGCATCGGAACGCATGTCCCTAAAGATTTCTTTGACAACTTTGCGCTGCGCCTCGGTAAGCTTGAACGGCAGCACCGTGGCGATCCGTTGTTTCGCGGGGTCATCGATCTTGATCGCCGCGCCCTTGCGCTCTTTGATTCGCTGTCCGCGTTTCACCAAAAGCCCCAGCGCCAGCCAGAACAATTCTTCAAATATCAGACGGCGATGCGCCGGGCTGCGCGCTCGTTCGTAGTCATCCAACGCGGCGTCCTCGGGCGGAAAATGAATCTGGCGCAGCGCGTCGGCGCGAACCGGAAGTGCCTGACGCTTGCACAAATCCGCGGGTAAAGTCTCTGCGATCGCCTCGTCAGGAATCGATTTCAGCACCGCATGAATCATTTCTCGCAACTGCTTCGGGCGAACGTCGTCGAGCTTCCGATAGACGGGCACGCGACGGCCGACATGGATCGCCGCGAGAGCTGGATCAGTCTCAGTGTCTTCGCTCTCAGCCTCGTTGCCGGATGGAGGATTCGAAAGAATCTCGATCTCGTCAGGCTTATTCAACCGCAGCGAATAAGTCTGGCGCCGTTTGTCCCATTCCCACTTGCCGAAGGCGATAAAGCGCGCGCCGCGCGTAAATCGCTTCGTATAGTTCTCGATAATTCTTCGCGCGTGCTGGCCCGACAGAAACGTCCAGACGACAACTTCTCTGCCGGTGCGTTCGCGATCGGTGGCCGATATCTCGAAAATAAACAGTCGCTGTTTGAACGAGCGTTTGCTCCGAACCTGATAGCCACCGCTAAGCTTTACGTAGAGTTCGAGCGACGCTTCCATGCCGTCGCTGAGATCGCGTATGCGCGCGAGGTTTGAACGATCTTCGTAGCGCATCGGGAGATAGCAGAGCAGGTCTTCGACGTTGACGCCGTTGATGTCTTTTCCGGGCGAGACTTCCGTCAACGCCAGCGCCAACTTGCGCGCATTCTGCGGCCCAAAGCGAGGCACACGGCAACTCGGGAGATCGAGAATGCGCGTGTCGAGTGAGATCGAAGAACTGGTCGGCATCGGGCCGATCATAGCACAGCCAGTTGGGATGACTTCTCGCTCCTGGACTTCGCCGGGAGCTGTGGCTATTTGATTTTGGTTCTTAAGTGCAGGAGTCGAGTTGAGACCGCCGAGAACACTGTTAGGTGCTCACTTTGCGACCATTCACGCACGCTTACTTAGGCGCCAACGGCGGCGATCGGGAAGGCCGCAGCTTCCAGGCCATTACGCTGGGCGATTTCCGCCACAATCTCGGCAATGGAATCAATCGAGAAAGGTTTTGCTACCACCCAATCCACTTTTGCTTCTTCCTGCTCGGTTGAGCTAACCGCTTCGCCCCAACCGGTAATAACCGCGAGGGGAATATCGTCACTGCGCTCGCGAATGGCGCGCGCCAGTTCCCAACCGCTCATCCCCGGCATTCCCACGTCTGTGAATACGGCCTTGAAGCTTTGCGCGTCGAACAACTTGAGCGCTTCGCTTCCGTTTTCCGCCAGAATCACCTCGTAGCCTTCCCTGTTAAGGATGTCGCTCAGGACTTCGCGTATGCATTCCTCATCATCGACCACTAAGATTCTCGGCGTGTTCGAGTTGGAAACCAGAGTCAAGCGCGGAACGGTGGCGACCTCGGTTAGTGTCGCGGGTTTAGCTTCGGCAACTGCCAGCTTGATCCGGAAGGTCGTGCCCTGGCCAGCTAGTGATTCGACTTCGATAGTTCCTTCGTGGCGCTGAATAATGCCGTAGCAGACCGCAAGGCCCAGCCCCATCCCGGCCTCACCTTTCGTCGTGAAGAACGGATCGAAGATGCGTGACCGAATGTCCGGGTTCATTCCAATACCCGTATCACAGATCGAGATCTCGACGAAGCCATCGCGTTCGTTTGACGAGAGCGTAAGCTGTCCGCCGGAGGGCATCGCATCAACCGCGTTGAAGACCATATTGACAAGGACTTCACGCAGCTCAGACGCGTCGCCCATAACAAAAGCATTGGTATGCACCTGTAGATCGAGACGGATATGCACGTTGGCGGCTTGGGCGTGATCTCTCCAACGCGGCCGGGTAATATCATTTACGTCCATCAATAGCTGATCCACAGCCACCGGAGCGAAATCATGATCGCGACGCTGGCGCGCAAAGTCTTGAATACGCTTGACCGTCTTCGCTCCATCTTTGGCAGATTTGATGATGATTTCAAAAGCGCGCTTGGCTTCCGGCTCGCCTGTGTTCCTCAGTGCGAGCTCGGCGCGGGCAAGGATTCCCGCCAGCGTGTTATTGAAATCGTGTGCGACGCCGGAGGCCAATTCGCCCAGGGCAGACATTTTCTCGACCTGGGAGAACTGCTCGCGGATGCGGTCCTGCTCGGCGATGTAGTGATTGAGCTCTTCAACGTGGCGCTTGGTTCTTTCCACTTGCTCAGTCGAAGCTTCGACATTCTTGAGATATGTCCGGTAGGTTAAATACACGATCGCGATGATGGGCGCCGTAGCCACGGCTGCATAGAATCCGACCGCAATGATGAGTTTGGCGATGATGAAGGCGGCTGAAGCACCTGCGAAGTAAGTGATGGACGTCCACAGATAGGACTTACGCCAAGTCGACCAAAAAGGCTGGTTCATCTTGCAGCCCATATATATTGTCGCGAGGCCGCTATTTGCGATGTACTGCACCATTGCCATCAGGCACAGAGCACTGATGTAACTGGCAGAAAGGCTGCGCGTAGCCAGGGCTTCAATAGGCCCGAAACTCGTGCGAAGCGCCATTACAGTGAGGAAAGTCGAGCAGGTCATCATTCCTGCGTTGAAGACATGCACCGTAATTTTCTTAGTGACGCGCAGTGAGGAGCAGAGACCCGCTGCCGCGGCTACCAGAATGGCGGCTTCCCCGCCGTAAAAGAGCATCGTAAGGAATATAAGCGTGTCGCTGACGGTAACCTCGCCCCTGATGCTGGGAATGTGTACGACCAGCCGCGCACCAATACCAACCGTGAAGAGGAACAGAAGCAGAAAGCGCACGTCGAGTTGGGAGACTCGTAATCGATACAGGCAGAAGACGATAATCGCAGCAGCGCCAGCGGCAATTAGAGCAACGAATGGTTTGAGGTAACGCTGTTTGTTCACGGGTTGTTACTCGGGGGGAAGCCATCGTCGATGATGCTTAAACGATCAGTTTTCCGCTTCATCGGAATTCTGTTGCAGGAAAACCGTTTCGTAATATTCGCGGAGCTTGTAACCGGCTTTTAAGAAGCATGCCTGTGCGGCAGTTTTCTCTTCTTTACTCAGCAGGCAAACCGACTTTGTGTGCGTCAGCAGCACGTTACTGAGCTGTCTCATGCAGCGACTGCCAAACCCTTCGCCACGAGACTCTGGGCTAACATATACGCCTTCGAGATAATTGACTTCGGCCAGGTCACTGATAACGTCAGCCTTGAAGAGCAGACGGCCGTTCTCGATGCATACCCACACTCGCCCTTGCTGAATGCGGCGTGCGCAGCGCTGGCGGAAGCCGGATGGATCCCGTTCCAATGGATTGACCCCGGTCTCTTCAAGAAACATTTGAGCGTGGACCGGCACAACCAAGTCCAGTTCTTCAGACGTCGCTCGCCGTAGACTCGGCACCAAGCCGTCCAACGGTTGTCTGGAGCGCTGCTCGAACAATAACTCGCGGCAAACCAGGCGCGGCGGTGGGGCTTCCTGAGTGTAGCAACTCATAAATCGGCTAACCCTTTGCTTCTCGCCCAAGACCGCGAATGCAGATGGACAGTTCTGAGTCAAGCCGGCGAATGCCGCGATCGCGTCGCTGGAATTAGCTTCGAACATGGTGATGTGTCCGATCAGCGCAACTCCTTCTAGTTCTCCGCGATGGTTGCGGCACGCGTAGAAGTTGCCGCGGTTTAAGGGGCTGACCAAGCCGTTGTCCTTGATCCAGCCAGTCATGACGAAGGTAAGCAGCGGAGAGGCGGAAAGAAAATCAAGGACCTCCACCTCGTGCTCGCCTTTGAGAAGCTGAATCGGTCGAGACTCACTTGGGGCTAACGGTAGTCTGGGGTTTTCTTTTGTGAGTTCTTGCATTTGCATTAGCAACTTTCAGTGAATTAGATAGAGCTCTCCTTAAGACATGCCTCGTTGCAGCCAAAACCTTAGTAATCGAGGCAATCAACTCCGGTGTCTACGATTCCTTCGGCTGATACTGTCAGATCTCCGCCGAGCATCGCCGACTGGGCAAGCACGAAGCAGTCGCTGACGATGGTGCCGTCGCTGTCGCTGACGATGGTGCCGTCCAAAAGGATGAAGCCGTCACTGACGATGGTGCCGGGGGTGGCGCTGACGATAGTGTCCATGCTGACGAACAATACGCCATCGCTTATGGTAAGGCCGTCGCTTGTCAGGATGCTGTCACTGACGATAGTGCCGTCGCTGGGGCTGGCGATAGTGCCGTCGCTGACGATGGTGCCGTCGAGCAGGGCGTCACTGACGATGGTGCCGTCGGTGTCGCAGACGATGGTGCCGAGGGTGTAGATCGCTTGATATTTTGCGATTAGGTTTATGCCGGTAGCGAAATGACGGCTCAGCACTATGCCTTGCGACCATGTGAACGTATGTCCGGCAATCGTGGTTTGCGGTATGGGCGGAGTGAGCGTGGTTAACATTGGCTCCCCAACTGGCGTGGCCGCCGACAGATCTGTGCGAACCAATTGGGCCAATCGCACGGCGCCCTCGATGTTAAGCTCGCCTGCGCCCTGCTCGAGCATATTAGATCCCGCCAGCGGCTGAGCCGTGTACATCAGGAGGGCCTTAACCATGTTCGGCGTGAGATTAGGATTGGCCTGGAGTAGCAGAGCCGCAGCGCCTGCTGCGACCGGAGCCGCCATCGATGTGCCGCTCAGGTACATTTGCTTACGGTGCGGATACACACTAACGCCCGCGTCCAGTTGCGGGTTAAGAGTCACAAGCAAATTGCCATCGGCTTCGGCGTCGATAATCTTGTTACCAGGCGCAACTAAGTCCGGTTTGATTAGATTGTCGTAGTGCTTAACGCCCAAGGTGTCGGTCCAACGACTGCGAGTTGGACCACGGGAGCTGTACGTCGTGACGGTGTCGTCGTTGCGCGCATTGGTTCCGAATGTGTTCGAAGCTCCTACTGTAATCGCGGACGGCTCGTTGCCGGGACAGTGAATCTTTCCATAGACTTTTTGGCCGAGGCTGTTCTTGCCATTGTTGCCGGCGGCCGCAACCACCACGATTCCGGCTTTGACCAGCTTGCGCACGGCGTTGCAAATCGGATCGTTCCTGAAAGAATCAATTGCCGCCGTTCCGAGACTCATGTTGACCACGCGAATGTTATAGGTCGCGTGGTTATTCATCACCCAGTCGAGAGCGGCCAACGTCCCTGATACGTTACCGCTGCCCTGGGAATTCAGCACCCTCAGGTTGATAAGACTTGCGTTAGACGCAATGCCCATGTACGCACCATTTGCAATGCGGCCGCTGCCGCCAGCAATGGAAGCTACGTGGCTGCCATGGCCATAGGGGTCATCGACGCGGTTCTCACCCGTAAAGTCAACGCTTACGGCAATGCGAGGGTATCCGTCCCTGCCGCGAAAATCTACGTGGTCGGTATCCATGCCGGAATCAAGCACGGCAATACCGATCCCCGTGCCGTCCAGCTTCGTATTGGTGGTCACGCCAAGTGGCGAAGTCATCGTTTGATTGCGAATGAGATCCGCGCCCGTTGTGGCCGTGACGTGGCCCAGGGATTGAACTGGTCGATCTAAAGAGAGGTAGCGCGTGTTGCCGCTTGCCGCCAATTTCTCGAGGATGCTTAGAGGCGCTTCAATCCTGAGAGCTCCGAACTGCGGGAACCGAGCCTCTACGGTTACGCCGTGGCTTTTGAGAAGCGCATTCAGCGTGCTGCTCTTAAGATTACCTACCTGTAGGATCACACTCACACGACCGGAATGGGAACTAGCCGCCTGGAGCATTTCGCGCAGGTCTGGGGACATTCGATCTCCGGTGAATTGCTCGCCATCACTGTTGCTCTTACTGTCACCTTCTTTATTATCCTTGCTTGCTTCCGCAGTCTCGTCCGCACCAACGTCGACGCGAATCTGCTCAAAAAGCCGCGAAACTGTCGCGTCGTCTGCAATGTATTCTGCATACGCGGCAGGGCTGGTGGCGCCAACAATGCGCAGGTCGCGGCGTTCGAGCGCCGCACGCAGGGCATCAGACGCTGCCGGAGCAGCAAACGTGCCGACAAACTGATGAAGTTGATCGACGAAGAGAATTACCTGCCCTTTGGCACGTTCCACTTCCGCCAAGATAGCTTGCAGACGAGCTGTAAACTCGCTGCTATCCTTCGCATGAAACGCCAGGGCATCGAGATTGAGACTGAACAAGCTCTTGTCGCGCAGGCTCTCCGGCACATCGCTTGTCGCAATTCTCAACGCCAAGCCCTGTGCAATTTGAGTAGTGATGAGACCGGATTCCCCAATCAGCACAGCATTATTGTGTGTGTCGCGAGAGAGAATCCCGACAGTGCGGCTAATCTCCGCGTCGCGGCCAATCACGGACTCAAGACGCCCCTCGCGAGCTTGCTTCGTTAGATCTGTGGCATAACGTGAGAGCGTTGGATAGGCGACTTCACTGGTGCGCGCTGAGTTATCGGCGAGTTGCGATGCGCCTTGAGAGGACTGTGCGTTAGCCCGGTCGCCAACCAATATGCCTGTGCTCAACGAAGCCACGAGCGAGAAGCAAGTCAGCCACGCGGCGACTCGACTAGGTCTGATTCTCTTCATGTCTGTTATCCTTTTCATCTTCAAACAGAGCTTGTAATGACACTATGCCGCCTAAGCGGTCGCAGCCTTGTTCGCAAGCGCCGTACCGTGGCGCGCGCGCGCTTTCTTCCTCCGATTAAGCCGTTGATTTTAAAAAGCGTAGCCGATCACAGTGGCCTGGCGACTGAGTCACTAGAAAGAAAGGAAGCGGTCTGATCGAGAGTTTTGCTCGGTCTGTTTGACCGGCGATCGGTCCAGGCGATTGACGCGGTCGGTTAGCCTTTAAGAGTGCCAAGGCACGCGAGACTTCGCCGGTCGAGTGAGGCGAAACGTACGGGGCCAGCGCATTTGTGAGTAGGACAACCGGATCGGCGAGAATCCAGCGCCGCGGAACCTGGCGCATCACGTCAGCGTTTTAGCCTGTGATCGCGATCAATGGTGGGCCGGCTAAACATTATGAAGCGTTCGGAATCTCTAATCGATCAGAAGATTCGCGAAGCGATGGAACAGGGTGAGTTTGATAACTTGCCCGGCCAAAGGCGAGCCCGTCGATCTTTCCGTGAATCCCTTTGAAGATCCGGAGCTGCGTCTGGCCCGACGCGCGTTGCGCAACGCCGGCTTTGCGCCACGTGGATCGAGGAGCGCAAGACATTGACGCAGAGTTGGTGGTGGCGCGGACGCAACTGGCGCGCGTTTGGACGATCTTGCAGCGGGCGCGCGGGAATGAATTCGCGAAAAGCGCAGAAGCTCGATGGGAAAAAAGTTCTTGATGACTTTCGAGCCGAGGCTGCACAGCTTAACCGCTGCATCGCTGCGTGGAATTTAAAGGTGCCCGCTGCGAGTTTCCAGCGAAAAATGATCGACGCGGAGCGAGAGATTGAACGAATCCGCCGAGGTGGTTGAGGATGAACGTTACGATTCGAATTTCTAGTTCGCCGCCACACTCGCCGTGGCGCAGCACTGCTCAAAGGCGAGCTTCAATTCCTCAGCGATCTGCTCCGGTCCTTTGCCTTCGATCTGATAGCGCTCCATCATGTAGACGAGTTGGCCATCCTTCAAAAGTCCGATTGAAGGCGACGACGGCAGATACCCGGTAAAGTAACTGCGCGCTCTTTCGGTCGCCTCAATATCAGCTCCCGCAAACACAGTCGCAACTTTATCTGGACGGATATCGTGCTGAAGGGCCAGCGCGATGCCGGGACGCGCTTTGCCCGCGGCGCAGCCGCAGATTGAATTGACCACTACCATGACTGTGCCCGGTGAATTCTTAACTGCTTCGTCGACTGCTTCCGGGGTTCTCAATTCCTCGACGCCGAGACGCGTTAACTCTTCGCGCATCGGTTGGATCACATCTTCTGGATATCGCATCTTCTTAAATTCTCCTCCGTACCATCAAGTTGAATAGGTGTCCATTGTACCATGTTTGCTTAATGACCTGCGGCGATCGAGATCTTGCGACTTTCGTCGCCATCGCCGGCAATCGAGATCCGCCAGACGTTGTCCGGCAAGGGATAGCGACCCATGCGCTCCGCCCATTCGATGATTACGACCGCATCTTCATCAGTTAGAATCTCATCAAGATCGACCGCGTGGGCTGCCGACGCGCCTTCATCCAAACGATAGAGATCGATGTGATAGAGCAGAAACCTTCCATGATGCGGATTGACCAGCGTAAACGATGGGCTGGTTACGTCCTCTTCATCTATGTCCAGCGCGTGCGCGATTCCCTTCACCAGCATCGTTTTGCCTGCGCCCAGTGGGCCGCTCAACAAGAGAATCTCGCCGCCTGAAAGCTGCGCGCCGATGCGCACGCCGAGATCGAAGGTTTCGCGCGCGTCCCTGGAGATCACTTCGTCGGCGGGAATTGTTGTCAAGGAGGCAATGGTCATGGCTGGCAACGGCGATTAAGGCTTCGTGAAAGCAAACGACGCAAAGAATCTATTGACGTTCTCAGTGTCGTCCTTTCCTTTGAAGACCGCCACGCTGATTTGATGGACGCGATTGCCAAACAGGTAAACTCTGCCCTTGAAAGAAGCTTGATCGCTCTCTCCCGTGAACTCGAGGCCGGCGCGCCCGTCCAATGCGATGCTCTTGCTGTCGACGAGTGTCGCGTTCACCCCCTTCAAAAAACTGTCGCGATTGGCAGCCAGCTCCCCGGCGGGATCCAGACGAATGCTCGGTGCATAGTCACCATACCCGGCCAGATAGATCGCGTTCGCGGACACCACCGTGAATAAATGCAAAGTGAAGTCTTCTTTCGGAGTCACTTCTTCCTCTGGCTTGGCCGGCATCAAGATCGAGAAGCCGCCACCTTCGGGCGCGACCTTGCTCCACTCGCTTCCCTGATACCCATTCATCACTGGAGCAAAGAGGAAGACAAACAGCAATGCCGCGGAAAGTCGTTTACACATCAACTCAGTCCTCATATTCCTTGTGGAGCGACGCCGGCGGTGATTCGCCAACCGGATCGAGCCGACGAATCGCCTGGCTCAGATGAGTGCGAATATCAGAGGCGGTCATCGCCCGCATGCCGAGTTCATGCGCGGCCAAATCTCCAGCCAACCCGCTGACGTAAAGTGCGGCGATTACCGTGGCGAGCGCGTCGGCATCGCTAGTCATGGTTCCGTATTCCTGCGCGAGAAAGCCGGCGATGACTCCCGTCAACGTGTCGCCCGCACCCGCCGTGCCGAGGCCCGCGTTCCCGGTTGGATTGACGAACACGCGACCATCGGGCGCGGCGATCAACGAGCGCGAGCCTTTCAAAAGCAAAATCACTTCATGCGTGGTGGCGAATGCTCTCGCTGCCGCCACGCGATCGTGAAGCGCGGATTTATCATCAGTGCCCATTAGCCGCAGCATTTCTCCGGGATGCGGCGTCAGAACGATCGAATACTCGGGCGAGCCGCGCAATTCCGTTGGCCACGGCGCCAAACAATTCAATCCATCCGCATCGATCACGACCGGAGTCTTGCGACGTTCAACTACCGCGCGCACAAAACTGCGCGTGCGCTCGTCTTCTGACGAAAGGCCGGGACCGATTGCGATTACGTTCGCGCGCTCGGTAAACTTCAAAGCGTAATCGACGGCTTCATCGCTGACCGCGCCGCGATCCGTTTCAGCGAGCGCAGTGGTCATCACTTCCGGCATCAATTGCGTTGCCACCAACGGTTGAGACGAAGCCGGCGTCGCCACCGTCACGAGTCCTGCGCCCGCGCGCATGGCAGCATTCCCGCAGAGCGCGGCGGCGCCCGTAAACCCGCGCGAACCGGCGACAATGAGGGCGTGCCCGTGCGTCGTCTTGTATGAATCGGGAGTGTAGCGCGTTTGAATCAGCCAACGACGCGCGTCGGATTCTTCAGTCACGAAGAGCTTCGACTTCGCTTCGTCGATCAGTTCAACCGGCGAGCCAATCTCCGCCACGATCAACTCGCCATTGTAATGCGCTGCTGGCGGCAGGACGTTGGCCGGCTTCGGCGAAGTCATCGTGATCGTAACGTCCGCGTGGACAGCTTTGCCGATCAGTTCAGCGGAGTCGGAATTGAGACCGGAAGGAATGTCGATCGAAACGACCAACGGATGCGCGACACTTTCGTGATTGCAGATCTCGCGACGCCGATTCAAGTATCGAACCGCGTCAGCGTGAACACCTGCGAGCGATCGCGTGAGGCCCGTACCAAACAGCGCATCGACATAGACGTCGTAGGGCGCACTCCATTCATTTGTCAGCGCGGCCCACTCGGTTGCCGAGCTGCACTCGTGAAAACGCGCCACACTGCGCACCTTCTCAAAATTGTCACGCGCGTCGCCCTGCGTATCTTCAATCTTGCCGAAGAGAACAACGTCCACGCGCGCACCCGCAAGCGCGAGCAACCTTCCAGTCGCGGCACCGTCGCCACCGTTGTTGCCCCTGCCGCACAGCGCGAGCACAGACTTCCCCTCCACGTCGCCGGACAAACGTTCAGTCACGACTCGAGCCACCACCGTCGCGGCAGCCTCCATCAGCATCAGCGACGGCGTGCCGTAACGCTCAGCTGTCAGGCGATCGATCTCTCGCATCTGCGCGGACGAAATTACTGGTTGCACGTTGCGATGATAAGTAGAAGGTTACGGGCGGGTCAATTGATGGATGAATAGGCGCCCGCACGGATGCGGGCGTTTCGGCAGGCAAGGATGCCTGCGCTCCAAAGAAAAAAAGCGGCCCGGGTTTCCCCGCCGCTCTGCCGCTGCTTAAACCAATCCGTCTTTTCGGGATACTTAACTAAAGATCGAATGTCCTCGATTCTCCAGAAAACTCACCGAACTCTTCCAATCTTGATGAGCGCGACCGATAGTTTTTCCTCCAAAAGCCTGAAAACTGGCCGGAAAACGGCGATTCACCCTCTGGCATGGCTGTTTGTTAAGTGGATGGCGCGAGCACCTGGGAGTGCCGCTTCGGAACCAGATGGAAAGTGCGGAGAAGCAAATGACCCAGCCGCTTTCATCGTCTGAGGCCCGCCATTCTCAGCGCGCGTCGGACAACCGCATTCGCCTCCGACAATCCCAAAGCCGATGAGATGCCAAAGTAGGTCAAACCGTAGGGCACAAGCACCAGCGCCGCCGCGATCACTGGATGACGCTGGCCAATTGCCAGCTTGATTGCCCAGCCCACGCCAGCGCCGCACGACGCCGCAACCCAAAGCTTCGTCACATAAGCCAACGACAATCCGGTGCGGCCAATGCGCCGGTTCAGCGACCTGCGCAGCAGAGCAAATTCGATCCAGCCGGCGACGCCCGCTGATGCAGTCAACCCCGCCGCTCCCCACTTTGGATCGATACCGATTGCGTGCGGCAGCGGAATCGCGCAGAGGTAGCCCAGACCCGTTGTTAGCGCAACTCTTATTACCGCAAACCGAAGCGGCGTTCGTGTGTCATGCAGCGCGTAATAAGTCGATGCATACAACCGGCCGAGAGTCGAAGCGAGCAACCCAATCGTCGAGCCTGCCAGAATGCCCCACACATAGGTTGTGTCCGCATGCTTGAACCGACCAGTCTGATAAAGAGCGGCCGTCATTACGTCTCCGAACGCCATCATTGCCATGACTGAAGGGACAATGAAAAAGGCGATCCGCTGCAACCCATCATCCAGCCGATGCCGCAGTTGTTCCGCGATCTCAGTGCTCGTACCCAGCGCGCTGGACATCGCCGGCAACTCCGCGGCGGAAACCGACATGCCGAACAGACTTACCGGGAGCGTGTAAAGACTTTGCGCGTAAGTAAGTGCCGCGACCGCCTGCGGGCTAATTAAGCCCGCCAACATGGCATCCACAAAAGCCGAGATCTGCACTACGCCTCGACTCATGAATACGGGAAAGAAGTTCCTTAGCACCGTCCGAACGTTTTGGCTCGCGATATCCAGAACGGGACGAAATCGGCGAATCAGTTTCAGAACTGTTGGCAGTTGCACGAGGAACTGCAAGCCACTACCAGCGACTGAACCCCACGCTGTAACTGCGGCAAGATGAAATTGGTCTTCACGCCTTCCAAACCAAATCAGCGTCGCGATTATCGCCAGATTCCAAACCACTGGCGCGGTGTAAGAAAGAAAGAACCGCCGATGACTGTTGAGAACTCCCAGGCACCAGGCTGAAAGGACCAAAAGACCCGCTCCAGGGAAAAAGATTCGGACCAGTCGGATAGTCAACTCCCGTGTGGCTGCGTCAAAACTATGCGCGAAGAGGCCCACAAAGAAAGGCGTGGTCAAGACTCCGACAAGTACAATCAGCGAAGTTACGAGAGCCAACATCGTGAGTACCGCATCGGCCACTCGCGAGGCTTCTTTCTTGTCGCCACGGGCAAGAAGGTTAGCGTAGACGGGAATAAAGGATGCGGATAGCGCACCTTCGCCGAACACGTTTTGTAGAAAATTGGGTATTCTAAACGCCGCGCTGAAGGCGCCCGCAGCGTCCGATGTCCCGAGATAGTGAGCAAACACGCGCTGGCGAACAACGCCGATGATTCGGCTGATCAAAATTCCGGAGCCAACCAGGAACGCATGCTTCCCGGTGCTTTCGCCGCCGCTGCTGTCGATGATCTCCGGGCGCGGAAAGCGACCAGTGCTTTCGCCGACTACGGCGACTGTTTCGCCGGCAATTTCAGAAGCATTCTGGCGAACGCTGACACCTTCGATATCTCGAGACTTGGAAGTTGAGACTTGAGACTTGGCACTTGGGTCTTGAGGCTTGAGGCCTAGGTCTTGAGGCTTTGGATCTGAGTCCTGCTCGTCGTTCATCGTCGCTCTAGAGGTTGTAGTCTTTGATCTTGGTCAAGAGCGTTTTGTAACTAACACTCAAAGTTTCAGCCGCGCGAGTCTTGTTACCATCATGCGCGGCGAGCGCCTCCGCGATCTTACGCCGCTCGACAATCTGCACTGCGCGATCGGTTGCTTCGCTCAGCGATCCCGACGTGTCAAAACCTGACAACTGTGCCTCGCGTTCTCCGGTGCCTAAGCCGAGATCCTTCGGCTCGAGAGTCGAACTATCCGCCAGGATACAAGCACGCTCGATCGAGTTCTCAAGTTCGCGCACGTTGCCCGGCCAACGACGGGCGCGCAGCGTTGCGATACTCGCGTCGCTGAGCGTCGCTTCCCTGCCGCGCATTTCTTTGCCGAGTTGCGCGGCAAAATGGTGTGCGAGCAACACAACGTCTTCGCCGCGTTCGCGCAAAGGTGGAATATCGATCGGAAAAACTGCGAGTCGGAAAAACAGATCGCCGCGAAACTCGCCTTGGTCCACTGCCTTGCGCAAGTCTTTGTTCGTGGCTGCAACGACGCGCACATCAACGGGCACCGGCGCGCGCCCACCGATGCGATCCACGGACTTCTCTTCGATAACGCGCAAGAGTTTGCCCTGAACGGCCAGCGGCAGCTCGCCGATTTCGTCAAGAAACACCGTCCCGCCGGAAGCGAGTTCAAACTTGCCCAGCCGGCGTTCGCCGGCGCCGGTGAACGCGCCACGTTCGTGTCCGAACAACTCGTTCTCGATCAGCGTCTCAGGAATTGCGGCGCAGTTGATCGCCACCAAAGGTTTGTCGCGTCGATTGGATAGATGATGGACCGCGCGTGCGAATAATTCCTTGCCGGTTCCCGACTCGCCCAGCAACAAAACTGTCGCTTCAGTTTGGGCGACGCGCTGGGTTTCCGCGACGGATTTCTTGATCGCTTCCGACTCGCCAATGATGCGCGGGAATCCGTAACGCTTCGACCATTCCTCGCGCAGCAAGAGATTTTCCGTGCGCAAGCGTGCCTGCTCCAGCGCGCGACCGACCAGCAACAAAAGATGATTTGAATCGACCGGCTTTTGCAGGAAGTCGTGCGCGCCGTCTTTCATGGCCTGCACGGCTTCGTCAATCGAGCCGTACGCGGTCATCACGATCACCGGCACATCGCCGTCTGCGGCGCGCGCCGCGCGCAGAACGTCGAGGCCAGTGCCGTTCGGCATGCGCAGATCCGTAAGCACGACGCGATGAGGAATGCGACCGATTTCGTTGATCGCTTCGCGCGCATCCGCGGCTTCCGTAACCGAGTATCCCGCGTTCTCCAGCGTCAAACGCAAAACGCGGCGCAAACTGTCTTTGTCTTCGACGAGAAGAATGTCAGGCATGAATGACGATAGGCGCGGCGATCCGCCCGCGCTCATCATTCACTGCGATGCGCAAGAGTGTCAAGCTTCAGAATGGGACGGGAACCTAAACTAGAACGGTCTCCCGCCTTGCATCATGTTGTGCGGCGATAATCGAATTCGCGCGCGCGAGCACGTCGGCGACGGCGTACGGTTTGCGGATCACTTCGTCGATGCGGGCCTTGTGGTAATCTTCTTCGGCGATCATTTCTGCATAGCCGGTGGCGATGATCACGGGCAGGTCGGGACGAAATTCTTTGACCCAGCGCGCGACCTGCAGTCTGCTCAATTCGGCAAGCCAAGGCTATCTCCTACTGACAAGTTGTCAGTAGGCGAGGTCTTCAACGCTGATTCCGCGGCTCGTACTCACCGCGAGCTTTTGCTGCCGTGAAGTCGGAGTCAGCGAGACGCATCGCGAGCGTAATCGGACGGTACGCAAAGGGCGCCGGACCACCGAGCGAATTCTGAATCGCGGCCACGATGTCGTCCTGGTTCTGCCGAAAGCGCAGCACATTACCGTGCTCGTTAAGGATCACGAAGAGCACGACGCGGTCACTTTTGGTTTGCATCTGACCGACGAGCGAACTGGCGCCGCCATCGGTGCGCCCCAGAGTTCCCGTCTTGGCAACGACGCTTCCGCGCGCTTTGTCAGTGGTAAATCGATCTTCCAACGTCCCCGGATCGATCCCGGCTACCGGCAAAATATCCGAGAGCGAAAGCTTGTCCTGCGCCAGCTCTTCGCCGAGCCCGCGCAGAATCTTCATCATGGCGCGTGGCGTGACGCGGTTCGTGCCCAGCCCGCTGGTCGAGGATATGAAGAATTCGTCGGGATTGATTTTCAACTTCTCAAGCAGCATCGTGCGCACGGCCCGCGGACCGCCGACTGTGTCGCCGATGCGTTCAGCCATGAAATTGTTTGAATAGCAAAGCAGCACCTTCAGGATGTCCACCAGCTTACTCGACTTGTGCGTTAGCAACGCCGATGCTTCCGGCGGCGCGGCACCAACCTGCACTTCACCGAGCACGACGACGCTGGGAACAGTGCGCAAGCTGGCGGCGTCATTCCGAAGCGTTCGCTCGTCAGTCCACGCTTGCGTGGCAGCCGTCGATCGGCGCGTCGTGTCAAGCGTGTCGCGCAGTTGCTCTCCCGAGCGCTTCGTGGACCAGTCGAAGTTCATTGTGAAGCCCGGCGAGACAATGAGTTTGCCGCTGATCGTGCGAATTCCCAGTTCGTTCAATTCTCGCGCCAGCATCACGGCGTGTTCGTAGTGAAACGACGGGTCCCGTCCGGCGACAATCAAGTCGCCGGCCAGCGTGCCCGTCGCCTGATCGATCTTACCGCTGGCCCAGACGGACGTAAGGAAGCGATGCTCTGGCCCAAAAGTTTTCAGAGCCGCCAGCGCTGTAGCAAGCTTGATCGAAGATGCCGGATTGAATTTATCGTCAACCGCCTGGGCCGCAAGCGTTGACCCGTCGAGGGTCTCTGCCAAAACGCCCTGCAATCCGTGAATCTGCGTCAGGTACGCCGGCTGAGCAGTCCTGGCGTCTGACGCGGCGGGCTCTGGAAGATTCAGACCGGGCCGTAAGACCGGCGTCGGCGCAGCTTCTTGCCCGAACACCAGGACCGTCGCCATCAGAATCGATGCGACTGCCGCGGTTGTTTGGGTCACTGCTCTTTTCATGCTCATCAATCTCACCGAGCGACGTTTCGTTGTCTGGTCGCGAAGCCAAGCCGCGCGGCACTTGCTTTTCGCATCATATCACGAAAGGAGGCTCCTCCTTTTGGAGTTCCTTTCGGTGCCCGACGAAGCTTTGATGCGGTGGACTCAATAGCAAGATGCACTCGCCTCGGTTTGTTGACTTCCGGCGTTGCCGTCCGCAACTTCGTTGACAGGTTAACAATCGCACCCATAGAATTCTTTCAGTTGAGATGAATTCCATGCCCCGTGATCCAGAACCGGTAACAGTTGAGAGGTTGCGCCTCGCGCACTACGCGCGGCGCGCCGCGATTCGCAAACGGCTGCGAGAGTTTCGCGAAGTTTGGCGCGCCGGTTCGGACGCGCGTTTGTGGGAAGAGATGGTCTATTGCATTTTCACCGCCGGCGCGTCCGCCAAAATGGGATTGCGTTCAGTCGAAGTTGTGCGGCCTTTGCTGAAAAACGGAAAGCCAAGAGCGATGACTCGCGCACTGGTTGCCGCGGGCGCACACCGTTTCCCGAACGCCCGCCCGCATTACGTTGTCACGACACGCGATTACCTGAAGGCGTCGTTTGCCATGCGCCTGCGCAATCAACTCAAGAGCTTTCGCAATCCAGTCGAGCGACGTGATTGGCTGGCTAGCGAGCGCCGCATCAAAGGCCTCGGCTACAAAGAGTCGAGTCACTTTCTCAGAAACATTGGCTTCAAAGGCTACGCAATTCTGGACAAGCACATCGTGCGTTGTCTGGCTGAGTTGAGCGTCATTGATTCGCCGAAACCGCCGGCCACCCGAAGCCGTTATCTGGAAACCGAGGCGCGCATGCGAAGCTTTGCCAACGACATCGACATCGATTTTGACGAACTTGATCTGCTGCTCTGGTCGATGAAGACCGGAGAGATTTTGAAGTAGCACGCAATAATGAAGTTTCCAGCAAACAGATCGGCGTTCTATCGTCTGGCCGTCCGCGGGTTGGCCGCAATGGCGATCTGTCTCGCGCTGGCCGGCGTAGTCGCGGCCTTGCCGATTGATAACGAGAAGACGCGCAACAAGGCGCTGAAGGCTTTGCGCTCCGGCGATTTTGAAAAGGCGGAAAAGATCTATCGAGACTTGCTGGCGAAAGACGAGCAGGACATCGACGCGCGGCTCGGGCTGAGTCATTCCCTGCTGAAACAGCGGCGCCTTCAGGATTCATTCGATCATGCCGCGCGCACGATCGCGATCGATCCTCTCTCGGCGCGGGCGCACGCGTTGCTGGGATCGGCCGTGCTGGCCACCGGAGATTTTCGCCTGTCAGTTGAAGAGTTTCGCACGGCCATCAGTCTGAAAAACGACGAGGCCATGGCGATTGCCGGCCTGGCGATGATCGATTTCTACGAGAATCGAACATCCGCCTGTCTCGCCGGTTTGCGGCGCGCCGTGAGTATCGAACCGGACGAGCCCGACTATATTTTCAACCTGGGTCAGGCGGCGGCGCGATCCGAAAGATATAAGGAAGCCGCGGAAGCTTACGAACGCTTTCTGGTCATCGCACCGCGCACGGATGAGGATCGTCGCGCGCGCATTCGCGGTCTGATTGACTTTCTCCGCTACCTCGGCCAGCAAGGCGCGCTTTATTCCCTCGGCGGCGCTGACCGAACGATACTTCCCTTCGACGCGGTCGATTTTCGTCCGATTATCAAGATCAGAATCAACGGCGGAAAGGACTTACTGCGTTTCGTTCTCGATACTGGATCGGGAATGTCCGTTCTCTCGGAAGAAACCGCGCGAAAGATCGGAGTCAAAGCAGTGGCGCGCGGAGGCTTGGCGCGCGCTGTTGGCGGCGGCGGTCGTTTCGAGATTGTCTACGGTTACGTCAATTCGATCGAAGTCGGCGACCTGCGCGTTGAGAACGTGCCGGTTTACATTCGACACTTCTACGACGAGCATAATCCCGTTGACGGTTATCTGGGAATCGCCGCGTTGGGTCGTCTGGTGACCGTGGTTGACTATGGCACTTGCCGTCTGACTTTGATCCGTCAACGCAGCAGCGAAGCGGCCGACCTCGGAACTGTCATTAACCGCCCCGGTAAAAACGATAACAGTGCTCCCATCGAACCGCGGCCAGGAGTTGACGTCCCGGTGCGGACGACTTCGAGTGGTTTTCTCAGCGGCGAGGTTTCAATCGAAGGAATCCAAAAGCCCCTGAATTTTATTTTCGACACCGGCGCCACGGTAAGTGTTTTGTCTGAGAAGCTGGCCGAACTCGACGAAGCACAAGGCTTCATTCAGCAAGGCCGAATGCGCGTTTTTGGCGCCGCCGGAATTGCGGAAAACGTAAAGATGGTCCTGTTGCCGAAAGTCGGGGTAGGGACTTACACGCGCGAAAAAATCGACGCCGCCGTCCTCGATATGGAACCGGTAAACGAAACCTCGGGCTTTCAGCAAAGTGGTATCCTCGGCGGAAACTTTCTGAGATACTTTCGCGTCGTGTTTGATTTTCAGCGCGGCATAGTGCGGCTCGAGCCGCTGGAAAGCAATACTGTGCAGAACGAGAACACGGCCCGGCCGGAAGCGACTACACCTCAGCCATGAAGCAGAGCACATACCTGGAAACATCGGTAATCGGAGCTTACCTCGATAATGGCGAGCCCTTTCGGCGCGATCTCACAATCCGCTGGTGGGAACACGAACTGTCGGAATATCGCGCGGTGATTTCGCCTTTGGTGACGCGCGAATTGGAGCGCGTGGCTGAGCCGCATCGTTCCGCTTATCTTAATCTGATCCGCGATCTGGAACAGGTCGAACTCACTGAAGAAGCGGCGATACTTGCCGAAGGTTACATCTCGCGCGGCATCTTTCATCGCAAGTACATGGCTGATGCGTTGCATGTGGCAGTTGCTTCATTTCACAAAATCGACTATCTAGTTACGTGGAACTTCGGTCATTTGGCGAACGTGCGCAGACAAGCGCGCATTCGTTTGTTCAATACGGCGGCGGGATTCTTTGTGCCGATGATCGTGACGCCGGAGTTTCTGGTTTCCGAAGCTACTGAGAAAGAGAAGGCGTCTTAGAATTTCAGGTTTCAGATTTCAAATCTCAAATTGAGATTACCTGATGTACCGCAAACCCAAATTTCTGGCAATCCTGCATCAGATTCGCGAAACGATGTCGCGCGAAGCTGATTACGATGTCGATCTGTTCACGGAGATGGTGCGCACCGGCGCGCAACCGGTGCATGGACCTGAGCGAAACATTCGCGGCTACAAGAAACGGCCGCCGCGCGCCACCGAAAGTGAGTCTGACGATTTGACTGTGCAAGAACGACGCCGCGCGGCCAAGTAGACGTCGCCGAAGATGATGGACGCTACCTTCGAAACTATCGGCCTGGAGGTTCCCAGCGAGAAAGCCATCAACTTTCTCGCTGAACGCGCCGAAAACCAGGGCGAAGCCACGCAATTGTCGCGGCGCGGCGCGGTCCTGCACGGACGCTGCTGGAAGCTGGGTGAAGGCCTCGAAGTGTGGACCGTGCTTTACGAATCGGGCACCGGCGACGTGTTCTATGCGAACTGTCGCCCGGGGTTTCGGGCGCGCTACATGCAGCGCATCGGGCCGTGGGCGCTGACCGAATACGATGAAGAAGGCGAAGCGGTCGTTCACGGTTACTGCGACGGCAGCGATACCGAAGTTCTGTTTGAGTTGCAAAATCTAACTGAAGTTGGGGCCGGCGGTTTCCGTGCGAAAGCCTTGCATGTCGGATTGTGCGGGTTGGCGTACCGCGCGCGCGTCTGCACACGTGAAATGAATTCGCGCTGGCTGCCGCTGGAAAAAGCCGCGCCCTCGCGCGCCGCGCACGAAAACGACTGGATCCTTCGCGGCCGCGTGCTGGCTTTCAAGCCGCTGCGCAATCCGCTCTCGGGCAGCGAGCTTTACTGGATCTATCTCGATCTGGAAAAGCTAAAGCTGGAGGTTCTGGTTAACGCGCGCTCGCTCAGCGGCGGCAAGCTTGAAGTGGGCGCTACTCTGTCGGCAGAAGTATGGCTCCAGGGCCACGTGCTCGACGACCAGGCGTTGCGGCTGCGCTATGAAGGCGTGGATCCTGGGTTTTCGATGACGAATTTCTGGTCGCGCTTTTCTCGGAGCAATTGACCCCCGAGCGCATTAAAGTTTGTGTCGCTTGATTCTGAAAAACCCGCTCCTTGCTTTTGATTGAATGAAGCGACTTGTTGTCATCATCCTCACGCTTTTAGTTCTGGCGCTCGGCCTTTTCCTCTCCCTCTACTTCTTTGACCAATACTGGATCCATCGCTACGATTCGCTGATTGCTCGCGAAGCCGCCGCTCATCACATCGATCCTGATCTCGTCTGGAGCATCACCTACGAAGAAACTTATTTTCGTCCCTGGAAAAACGGCAAGGACGGCGAGATCGGCTTGATGCAAGTGACGCCCGTCGTGGCGCGCGCGTGGGCGACGGAAACTGAGCAACGATCCAGTCAGGACGCAGCCACGCTTTTGCGCGACCCGGAACACAACATTCAAATCGGGTGCTGGTATCTGGAAAAATTCTTTGACGAGTACCACGACGCGCCCGGCCGTGAAGCGCGCATGCTGGCGGCTTACAACGCCGGCCCGAGCCGAGCGGACACTTGGAGTCGCGTCGCCGAGGGCACGCGCCCGCTGAGCCAGCAGGAATTCATTGCGCGTATTGATATCCCTTCCACGCGCGCTTACGTCACTTCGATTCTCGAACGCTATAATCGCGTCAAAGCCACGAAGTATGCTTCGCCGGTTCACGTTATTACGCCGTCCGGCCCGAACGCACAATGACGTCAATTTATTCCGCGCGTTGGGTGCTGCCAATCGTCTCGCCTGCGATCGAAGACGGCGCTGTCGCTATCGATGACGCGAAAATAGTTGCAGTAGGTCTGCGGGGCGAAATCGTTTCCCGATTTGCCGGGGCGCGCATTTCTAACTTTGGCCAGGCGGCAATTCTGCCGGGTCTGGTCAACGCGCATTCGCATCTCGAACTGACCGTCATGCGCGGCTTTCTGGAAAACGAAGAGCGCGACTTTGCTGCGTGGCTGCGAAAGCTGGCGCTCGCACGGATGGCGATGACGGACGAAGATCTCCTGGTGTCGGCAACCTGCGGAGCCGTCGAAGCAGCCAGCGCCGGCGTGACGTGTTTCGGGGATTCAAGTTCATCGGCGAGCCAGGCAATGAAAGCCCTGCGAGAAGTTGGTTTGCGCGGGATTGTGTATCAGGAATCGTTTGGTCCCGATCCGAAACTTGCTGATGAGAACGTCGCGAGACTTCGTGAACAGATCGAAGAGTTGCGCGGCCTTGAAAACGATCTGGTGCGCGCCGGCGTTTCGCCACATGCGCCTTACACGGTCAGCGCGCCGCAACTGGAACTGATCTCGCGTCTCGCAATCGACGAGAAACTTCCGGTCATGATGCACGCGGCCGAGTCGCAAGCCGAGGAGCTGTTCATGCTTGAAGGTCGCGGCGTGTTTGCTGAAGGACTGAAAGCGCGCGGGATTGAGTGGCAAGCTCCCGGAATCTCGACTGTCGAATACCTGGCGCGCCATGGCATTCTGGAAACGCAGCCGTTGCTCGCGCACTGTATCAACATCGACGACTCCGACCTCGAACTCATCAAACGGAGCGGCGCAGGCATCGCGCATTGCCCTAAGTCAAACGCCAAACTCGGTCACGGGCGCGCGCCTTTCGCAAGTTTTATCTCGCATGGCATCAACGTCGGGCTGGGTAGCGATTCCGTCGCCAGCAACAACACGTGTGACATGCTGGAGGAAGCGCGTTTCGCGACGTTGCTCGCGCGTCTGGATACTGGCAGAAGCCCGCGCGTGAGCAAGGGCTCGGCACTCTCGTATGACGGCGAGACGATAGGAGCCCTCCCTGACGGTCGGGCTAATGCCCCGCTTACCACGAACGATGCTCTCTTCGCCGCCACGCTCGGAGGCGCGCGCGCCCTCGGTCTTGAGAATCAAATCGGCGCACTCGCCGAAGGAATGCAGGCCGACCTTGTTGCGATAAACCTAGACGGCGCGCATCAACAACCTGTGCGTGATCCCGCCGCCGCGCTGGTCTTTTCATCCTCGCGCCGAGATGTAGTGATGACGATGGTGGCGGGGAAAGAAGTGTACCGTGATGGAGGCGCGCGCGGCTTTGACGAGGACGATCTGCGAGGCCGTCTTGAACAGGTCAGAATCAAACTCGAACCTGGCAATTAGAATTGTTGCTGCTTATGCTCTACTCTGGGTATCATTTCCCGTGGAGGTGCAACTATGAAATTCCGCGTTCTTGTTCCGCTGATCATCTTGTTCGCGCTGGCAGGCACTGCGGCCGCTCAGGAAAAGAACGACAACCCGCTCAAAGACGACCCAGAGACCGTGGTCGATACGTTGCATGTGAGAGCCGGCAAGGAAGACGAGTTGGCGAAAGTCATGTGGCGGGCCTGGGCTGCATACCGCAAGTTCGACATGGTGCTGCCCGATCCGCACCTATTAATGCGCGGCACGGACGACGCCGGCAAGCCGTTTCTGGTAGAGGTGCTCACCTGGAAAGATCACAACGCGCCCGATCACGCGCCGGCCGAGGTCAAAAAGATTTGGGCTGAGATGGAAGCTCTCTGCGAACGACGCGACGGCCGCCGCGGAATAGAATTCTACGAGGTCAGCTTCCTCAAGCCATAGTTGTTTGCGAATGATAAAAGCGGGCATGACCTCAATCCTGCCCGCTTTCTGATTTCTGTTCTCTCGCTCCCGGCACGCGGGACCCGATGTAGCCTTATCAACCCTCTATCGTGCTCATCGCAGTTACGGCTTTCTTTTCATAGCCTGCGATGACCACGAGGTTTCCTTTCTCGACCGGACTTAAAGAAGCGTCACTGTAATTCGGGTTGGCTTTGTACCAGTCAAAGCTGGCGAAGTATTTCTGCGTCCACGGATCCTTGAAGACTTTGCCGTGACGCGCGTAAATTTCGTCGCGCATCTTACGCACGTCTTCGACGAACAAGCCCGTAAGCAAAGCGCGCGTGATCGGCTTCTTGCTGATCTGATCGTGCACCTTGTTTTCGTAGGCGACGATTGTCTCGACGTTGGTCTTGTCGGGGCCGGACAATTCCTCGTCTTTGAAATCATCCTTCGGGTCGTACCATGACTGGCCGCCGAAATACTGTTGGATCCACATCGTTTTGAAGATGCGGCCGTGGCGTGCGTAGACCTCGTTTCGCAGCAGACGCAGCTCATTCAAACTCAAACCGTGCAACATTGCTTCGGAGATTAGTTTGTTCTCGAACAACTCCATGTCGCCGGGCGACAGGGCCACGCGGCGCTGTTGTCTCTGGATCAAGTCGATCAATTGCAGATTCTTGCGTTCGACTTCGCTGAGGCCTTTCGGATCGTATTGGTCGGCGGTGTGGTACCAATAGCGCTCGTCGAAATACTGCTGCAGCCACGGCGTGCCGTCGAAACGCTTGCCGTGAATGGCCGCGATCTCCGAAGCGAGCACAGTCCACTCAGCATTAGTGTGTTGCCCCAGTTTCTTTCGCGTCAGGGCGCGGCTTTGGTAGATACGCATGTCACCGGGTTGGACGGTGTCATGCTTCTGCGCTTCGGCCATGCGAATGACATCCAGATTCTTTCGCTCCGTATCGTTCAGCGCGGAATTCTGAAAGTTAGCGTCGGCTTTGAACCACGGACGCGAATCGAGATAGCGCTTGATGTCCGGGTCTTTGAAAACGCGACCGTGCTTGCCAAAGACAATGCCGCGCACGAGCTTTAGATCGTCGAGCGAAAGCGCGCCGATGTCGGCCGGGCCAATGCTCTTGCCGCCAAAGTCGAAAGTCTCCCAGGTTCTTACGGCCGCGTACTCGTCCTGCGCTTTGGCGACGGAAAAAGCGGAGAACAGGATCAGCAATAGAAGCGGCAGAGACAGTCGAGAGAAGCTGAAGGGGGATTTCATAAGATGCCTTTCTGTCTCTGTTCAGAGTGCCGACTTCAGTCAGTTCTTTGTTGGTTGCAAAGAGCCCAACTAAAGTTGGTACTCTAAACGCTAGTGCCACTAGCCAAAAATGTCACGGACTTTGTCGGCGATGTTTTTGTTTTCCAAATCTTTCGTCTCGATCTTTTCCAACTGTTCCAGAAGCTTTCGCTGTTCACGCGTCAGCATTGTCGGTGTCACGACTGAGACAGAAACAAAAAGATCGCCGCGACCGCGACCACCGAGCACGGGCATTCCCTGCCCACGCACGCGAAAGACTGTTCCGGTTTGTGTGCCGGCGGGAATCTTCAGCGCCTGGTCGGCATTCAGCGTCTTGACGCTAACCTCAGCGCCCAGTGCGGCCTGCGCGAAAGTAATCGGCACCGCTGCGTAAAGATTGTTGCCCTGGCGCTCGAACTGTTCGTGCTCAGCGACATGTATGACGACATAGAGATCGCCGGCCGGGCCGCCATGTGCTCCGGACTCTCCTTCGCGCTGCAGCCTGAGCCGCGAACCCGTCTCGACGCCGGCGGGGATTTTGACTTCAATCGATTTCTCGCGCTCGACGCGACCAGCACCCCGACAACTCTGGCAAGGCGAATTGATCACCTGTCCCATGCCGCGACAAGTGCCGCAGGTGCGCGAGACCGAAAAGAATCCCTGTTGAAAGCGAACCTGTCCTGCGCCTTCACAGGTGCGACAAGTTTCCGGCTTCGTACCGGCCGCGGCGCCGGAACCGTTACAAGTCTCGCAAGTTTCCAGCTTGGGAATGCGCAGTTGCGCGGTCATTCCGACGGCAGCTTGTTCCAAAGTAATTTCGAGATCGTAGCGCAAGTCAGCGCCGCGCTGCGCCGCCGAACGTCGCGAACCCGCGCGAGCGCCGGCGCCAAACACGTCGCCAAATCCGAACAGGTCGCCGAGAATATCTTCGATGTTGCCGAACCCCGGCGCGCCCCACGCCGCGCTGGCGGCGCTCGACACGCCCGCATGCCCAAAACGGTCGTAGCGCCGGCGCTGATCTGGATCGGAAAGAACGGCGTAAGCTTCAGCGGCTTCCTTAAACTTGTCTTCGGCCTGCGCATCGCCCGGGTTTTTGTCTGGATGATGCTGCACCGCCAGACGGCGGTACGCGCTTTTCAAATCCTGCTCGCTGGCTGAGCGACTGACGCTCAACACTTCGTAGTAATCTCGTTTCGTTGCCATGATCGATCTTAGGCTATCAGTAGCGAGCGGCCAGCAGTTGAACCAGGATGACTGGAAAAGCCACTGACCGCCTTTCGAATTCTACTAAAACTAATCTGATTCGCTCAATCCTCCTCGGTCTCCGGCTCGTCTGATTGTTTCATCATTGCGCTGGTAAGCTGCCGGCCCAGTCGTTCGACCCCGTCCAGCGCCAGTCTCACCTCGCCGATTTCTTCCGAGTTGATGGCGGCTTCGCCCTCAACCAGAAGCCGCTGTCCGGCCTCCTGGCCTTCGACGGAAAGCAGTCCACCGAATTCGAGAAAGCTGCGCTGAGTATTTTTCACCAGACTAATCAGCTTGTTGCGCAGGTCGACCACTTCGCGCTGGATGCGATCGCTTTCGACCGAGTTCGCGGCCTCAGCGATGATCCGCTCGATTTCGTCCGGCGACAGACCGGAAGTTGGCGTGATGCGCATCTGCTGTTCGCGGCCGGTGGCTTTATCGGCGGCCGAAACCGAAACGATTCCGTTGGCGTCCACTTCGAACGAGACTTCGATCTGCGGCACGCCGCGCGGCGCAGCCGGGATGCCAACCAACTCAAATTTGCCCAAGCTTCGATTGCCGCTGGAGATTTCGCGCTCGCCCTGCAAGATGTGAATTTCCACCGACGACTGGTTATCGACGACGGTGGTGAATGTGAGACCGTTTCGCAGGGGTATGGTCGAGTTGCGCTCAATGATTTTCGTAAACAGGCCGCCGCGAGTTTCGAGACCGAGACTCAACGGCAGCACGTCGAGCAGCACAATGTCTTTCACGTCGCCGGTCAGCACGCCGCCCTGAATCGCTGCGCCCATAGCGACGACTTCGTCCGGATTAATTTCGGCCGAAGCCTTCTTGCCAAAGATATCCGCTACCGCGCGCTCGACGATCGGCGAACGCGTCTGGCCTCCAACCAGGAGCACTTTGTCGATCTCCACGGGTTGCAGCTTAGCGTCGCTCAACGCTCGCTCGCACGGTTCGACCGTCTGTTGCACCAGGTCTTTGACCAGTTCTTCGAACTTTTCGCGCGTCAGAGTCTTGTTGAGATGTTTCGGTCCAGAGGCGTCGGCCGCGATGAACGGCAAATTGAAATTCGTCTCGTTGGCCGATGAGAGTTCGCATTTGGCCCGCTCCGCGGCCTCTTTCAGACGTTGCAGCGCCAGCCGATCTTTGCGGAGATCGATGCCGGTATCTTCCACGAACTGGTCGGCCATCCAGTCCATGATCCGCTCGTCGAAATCCTCTCCGCCCAAATACGTGTTGCCGGAAGTCGATAAGACCTCGAACACGCCGTTGTTCATTTCGAGAATCGAAATATCGAACGTCCCGCCGCCCAGATCGTAAACGGCGATGCGCTCGGACTCTGATTTTCCCAGCCCGTAGGCGAGCGCCGCCGCTGTCGGCTCATTAATGATTCTTTCGACCTGGAGTCCCGCGATTTTGCCGGCGTCCTTGGTTGCCTGGCGCTGAATATCGTCAAAGTAAGCCGGCACGGTAATGATCGCGTCGGACACGGCCTCGCCCAAAAAATCTTCCGCGGCAGCTTTCAAGCGCTGCAGGACGATCCCCGATAATTCCGGCGGGCTGTAGACACGGCCCTGCACGCGGATGCGCGCGTCGCCGTTCTGCGAGTCCACAACTTCGAACGGCGCAGTCTCTCGCATGCGCCGCGCCTCAGTCGAGTCGAACTTCCGACCAATCAAACGCTTGACCGCGTAAACGGTGTTCGCGGCATTGGTCACTGCCTGGCGCTTGGCAATCTGGCCGACGAGACGTTCGCCTTTGTCGGTGAAACCTACGACGCTCGGAGTCGTGCGGCCGCCTTCCTTGTTCGCGACAATCTGCACCGTGCCGCCTTCGAGCACTGCCACGCAGCAGTTTGTAGTCCCCAAATCAATTCCGATGATCTTGCCCATGCTCTTTCACAACGTCCTTCTATTCTTCATCTCCCGGGGCTTCGGTGCGCGCTGCCACTTTGACCATTGCCGGCCGCAGCAGTCGATCGCCAATGCGATAGCCGCGCTGCATCTGGGCAATAACCGTGTCAGGTTCGTACTCGTCGGAAGCTTCAGTTACAACCGCTTCGTGTATGTGAGGATCAAAACGCTCGCCCACGGCGGCAATCGGCTGGATGCCGAAGGACTCCAGCACCTCGTTCAGTTGCTTGCTGATCAGTTCAACCCCGTGCAGGAAATGCCGGAACTCTTTCGACTCGCTGGCTTCGACTGACTGTTCGGCTTCGAGCGCGCGCGACAGATTGTCGAGGACGGGCAGCAGTTTGCTCGCGACCTCAGCCACTACGCGGTTATAAGCTTCGCCGCGCTCGCGTTCAATTCGCTTGCGATAATTTTCAAAGTCAGCCTGTCGGCGCGCCAACGCCTCCTGCGCTTCAGAAAGCTGTGCTTGCAACCGTTTCAGTTCAGCGCGCGTCGCGACCAGCTCCGCCACAGCCGGACCGCCCTCACCCGGAGGCCGCAGCTCACCCGTGGTGCGGCCTACGTCGGCCGGCGCGTCATCCAAATGCAGCGCGTCCTCGTCGTCGCGCGATTCGTCCAAATCATCATCTGCGCGCGACTCATCGCCGTCGAAAAAGCGAATTGGAATGCTGTTCGACTGCTTCTGTTTTCGATCCGATGCCATTACGAATTGCGAAATCTTTATCTAAGTTCGAGGGGGCGCGTGCGAAGTTGACTCGGTTCAATGAAGAGACGCTTCATGCGACAACGCGCGTTCGATGAAACGCGCGAGATAGTTTACCACAGCCATCATGCGCGCGTACTCAATTCTGGTCGGGCCGACCACGCCGAGCGTTCCTGAAATATCGTCGCCGACCTGGTATGACGCGGTGATTACGGCGCAACCTTTCATCGACGGCGTGACGTTTTCCCGGCCTATCACCACCTTGACTTCTCCCGGACCGTAATCGTCGGCCACGCATTCATTCAGGATCGCCACCAATCGCGACTTTTCTTCGAAGGTCCGAAAGAGTTCGCGCATTGTTTCTCCGCCGGCAAACTCTGGTTTAGTGAGAATGTTGGAGGCTCCGTCAACGTAGACTTCCCCGGCGGCCGTTTCTTCGCCTACGAGGCTGCCTTCGCAAAGCAACATCGCGTTGCGCAGCAGGCGATCATAAAGCGCCTTCTCCTCGCGCATCAGCGCGATGATTTCGGCGCGAATCGCCAGCAAACTCTTGCCACGAAACTCAGTGTTCAAGTAGCGAGCCGTCTGATCCAATTCGTCCTGGCTAAAATTCTCGTCGAGACGGATGACTTTATCCTGAACAATGTTCGACGCAGAGACGAGGACTACGAGGATGCGCTTGTCCGGCAGTCGCAAAAACTTGATGTGCTGCAGACGGTTCTCAGCAAGTGGCGGCCACACTACTATTCCCACATTCTCCGAGAGCGCGGAAAGCACGTGCGAAGCTCTTTCCATCAAACGATCTGGCCGGGCGCGAGCCGCATCAACCTGGCCGATGCTCTCAATCGCCTTGCGATCACCTCGCGAGAGACGCGCGTCGCCCAGAATGTTATCGACGTAATAGCGGTATCCCTGATCGGTGGGGATGCGGCCGGCCGAGGTATGCGGCTGCTCGAGCAGTCCAGACTCCTCCAGTTCGCCCATCACATAGCGAATCGTCGCGGAACTCCATCCCGCCGCGTGCTCAAAGCGATCGGATATCGCGTGCGACCCGACTGCCTCGCCCGTAACCAAATGCTCTTTGATGATTGCCGACAGAATGGCCTGGCCACGCGAGTCGGGATGCGCTGGTGTCGATCTGGGCAAGCTTGAAATACGACTGGTCATTGAATTCGAGGTGCAATCGCTGCCGAGTTGAACCGTGCCAAACGACCGCTTCACGAAAGATCGCTGGATTCCTGGATGACTCGGCGAGTATAGCGAATAAGGAAATGCCCCGCAAATCTTCGACTATCAAGGGTCATGCGCTGCCGAGGAGACCAGCCAATTAACGCGAAGGGCGACTTAAGCCATTGCTGGCACAAAGCTTAACTCCCGGCCGTCGACGCTTCATCCCCACACGCACGACTGTCCGCGTCAGAATTCCTCGCAATCACAAGGGCTTCGGGCCAGTAATTCGAACTCGGATTGACGAGCTACGGGCTGGCCCATAAGATGGGCTGGCTTGCGGAATTCGGACTATGGCACCGGCAAATCTTCATCTTCAGAGGGTCTTCAACGAAGCATTTCGCCAATTCGATCGCGAACGGCGCAGCCGCTTTCGACCCGATCTGCGCGATATCGAGGTCAAGTTCTATCCATACGCCGGCCTGCATCACACGATCCGAGTCCGCGCCGGCCGCGTGTATGTGCGGCTCTCAGATCTCTTTCAAGCCGCGCCTCCGGAAGTGATTCGGGCGCTGGCGTTTCTACTGGTTGCTCGCCTGCTCTCAAGGAAAGCGCCCGCGGCCCAGGAACGAATCTATCGTTCTTATGCCTTTAGTCCGAACGTATTGCGCGCGTCGGAGCTTGCTCGACGCCAGCGCGGTCGCAAAGTAATTTCGTCGGCCCAGGGCAAGGTTTACGACCTCGATCAGATTTTCGCGCGGCTTAATCGACTTTACTTCGACGGACAAATCGCAACACCGGCGCTCACCTGGTCAAAAAGGCGGGCTCGCAGCATCCTCGGCCATCACGACGCCGCGCACGAAACCATCACGATTAGCAAGGCACTCGACGCGCGCGAAGTTCCTGATTGGTTCGTCGATTACATCGTCTTCCACGAAATGCTGCATATTAAGCATCCGGCCCGAATAATCAATGGCCGGCGCTACTATCACTCCCCGGCATTTCGCGACGAAGAGCGGAGCTTTCCCTCCTATCGCAAGGCCCAACAGTGGTTGGATCGAGTTGTGCGCAAACGGCATGAGCTGCGCGCGCGCGCCGCGTAATCGTCCTGCAATTATTTCCACTCCAATTATTGAGAACGATTCTGGAACTTTGTCCGCTCTACTACGTTAATTCAATTTAGGTAGGTGGGCTCCTCCTGAGAGCGGGCAGGCCGCAAGTGAGCGTGATTGTTTCATGCGCCCATGAGTAGCTTGCCCGCTCTGTTTTGTTTTCGCTACACCTTCCATTTCAGTAGTTTTAGGCTTGCTTGCAATAGGGCAAAGTAGGAATGCAACTTTCTGAGGTTTGTTATACTCTGCGTCGTGAAGCCGTCTGTTTACATTGAGACAACCATCATCAGCTACTTGACCGCGAAGCCGAGCAGAGATTTGATCGTTGCGGCGCATCAGCAGATTACGTTTGAATGGTGGGCGAGCGTGCGTCAAGAAGTCGAGTGCTTCGTTTCCCCGTTTGTGATTGACGAGGTTGCGCGCGGAGATGACGAGTACGCTCGAAAGCGTCTTGAAGCGATTGCAGACTTTTCCGTGTTGCGTGAATGAAGAAGTTGAAGCTTTGGCACGTGAGTATTTTGCCGCGCTGAATATACCGGAGAAGTCGAAGATTGATTCGTTTCACCTGGCGGTTGCAGCCTGGCACAGAATGGATTACGTGCTCTCGTGGAACTGCAAGCATATCGCCAGCGGGCGCGTGCAGAAGATGTTGCAGGATACAAACGCTCCTCTTGGAGTCCACACGCCGATTGTGTGTACGCCGGAAGAATTGATGGAGGTGTGAAGATGTGGAACGACCCGATAGTTGACGAAGTGCGGCGAGCGCGGCTAGAGATCGAGAAGGAATGCGAAGACGACTTCGCTCGAATCTATGAGCGCGCGCTCGAAGTGCAGAAGAAGGTGGCCGGCAAGTTGATTTCAAGCCCTGCTGATAAAAAGCAAGAAGATAAGGCTACCGTCGAGGTGTGAGACTAGCGTATGAGCGCGACCATCACGGAATCAAGCGGCAATGTGTTCGCCGATCTTGGATTTGAGCCAGGGGAAGCGGTGATTCTTCAGATGCGGGCGAAGCTAATGAGTGACCTGCGCGAATATACCCAATCGAGCGGGATGACGCAGACCGAAGCGGCGAAGAGACTGAAGATTGCTCGATCGAGAGTGTCCGACTTGATGCGCGGCAGGTGGGAAGAGTTTAGCCTCGAAATGCTGATCACGTTGGCGGCTCGGGTGGGACGAAAGGTAACTCTGGAACTGGCGGCCTGAGAGGCAAGCCGAATGTCCAATTTGGCTGATGGAGGATCAAAAACAATGAAGCGGCTGACTCTGCTTGTCCTGTGTATCGTCGGGTGCTCAGTGTATGTATCTGCTCAAAACGTGCGCGACCGTCAAATGCTCCAGGGGTTAGCGGGCGTGGATGTGCTTGTTATCGGTCCGCCGGCTGAATCGCGTAGTGCTTTTGGCGTCTCCTCCTTTGACCTCGCAACGGAAGTTGAATTGAAGCTGCGCCAAGCAGGGCTGCGCATAATCAAGAAGACCAATAGCAACGTCCCGCCGGTCCTTACTATCATCGTAAATTCGACCACTGCGGACTCGAACGATGTGCAGATATACGCGGTGAGTATTGATGTAGAGTTATCCCAAGTAGGCTGTTTAGTGCCTAATCTAAAAACCGCACGGTTACCTGATAGACTCACCTACGTTGGTACTTGGCACTCTAATCGAGTTTATCTTTACGGCCTTCAGGCGGCGCAAATGCGCCTTAAGCAAGACACCTTAGGCATAATTGATGAGTTCTTGAATGATTACCTAGCCGAAAACCCCAAGCGGTGAAAATCGTTGAGGGGCAAGACCTCAAAGCTAACTTACCTAATTCGTGGTAAACTTACATTGCATTGAAATCACACGGAGACTGAAGCATGACTGAAATCGAAATAGGCAAGTTACTTGAAGAGGCCGAAAGACGAATAGGCATTAAGGCGGACACAACGCTTTTTTCTGAAAATATAACGATTGATCCCTATCGTAAAGGACCAAACTCAACCCTTAACGCTGATTTAACGATTGATTTCTACTCTCAAGAACCAAACTCACTTGTCAGTGCTCATGAGCACTTCTCCGTACCTCATCCAAAGACTCAAGAACAGAGAGAAAAGTTCATAAAGATAGCCTGTGACAAGCTTACCTTACTTCGTCAAAAGCGAATATATCGGCATTTCAATTCTTGCAAACCCGCCATTTGAAATTCATTGTAAGCCGACCAATCGATAGCGGTTATCCCATCGCCGTTTGAATGCAACTCGCTTGCACTTTAACGTGGATATCCAAAAGATTAAGGCGCGAATTGCAGCGTTCAGCTAAGGTCGGGGATCATTCTTGTCCGCTGGACAATGCTCCGTTCCTGCCGCTAGACTACGTGGTTTGCGAAAGGCCGCGCGGCGTTAACTATCCCCGTGCAAGTTGAAATCCGCAAGAGACAGGATTCATTTCATTAACCAATAATGGCAATCTCAGCAACCCAAATAAGACGAGGAATGGTAATAGTTTTCGAGGGCCAGCCCTGCAAAGTAGTCGAGTTTCGGCACCACACGCCCGGCAACCTGCGCGCGATGATTCAAACCAAGCTGCGCAACATTCGAACCGGTTCATCCTTCGAACATCGTTTCCGATCAGTGGACACGATCGAACGGGCGTCGCTCGAACAGCACGAGATGGAATATCTTTATTCCGACGGCTCGCATCATCACTTCATGAATACCGAGAGCTTCGACCAGGTCGCTCTGAGCGGTGAAGAGCTCGGCGACGCGGCCCAATGGTTGGCGCCCGGACTGAAGATTCAAGCCGAGTTTTACGAAGGTATGGCGATTGGAATCGACCTGCCCGCTTCGCTCGAACTGAGCGTGACGCAAGTTGAACCCAGCTTGAAAGGCGCGACTGTGTCGAACGTGAACAAACCCGCGACCCTCGAGAACGGCGTCATCATTCAGGTTCCGCCTTTCATCAACGAAGGCGATCGCATTCGCGTCGATCCAATCGAAGGACGTTACATCGAACGGGCCAAGTAGCAAAGCCACAGTTCAGAGTTCAACCTTTAGGTTGCGCTCCCCCAAAAGACAAACTAAAGTTTGAACTCTAAGCAGTGTATCTCTTCTATAGCCTACTTTTGACGCTTGGCTTTATCGCGTTGTTGCCGCGATTTGCGATCGACGCAATGCGAAGCGGCAAGTACGTTACTGGATTGCGACAGCGCCTGGGAAGACTTCCGGCCATCAATCCGACAGGCAAGCAGGTCATCTGGCTTCACTGCGTTTCCGTCGGCGAGACGCAGGCGGCGCGATCATTGGTGCGCGCGCTTCGCACCGAATTCCCCAACCATTGTCTTGTCGTTTCAACTACCACCGTAACCGGGCAGCAGGTAGCCCGAAAGCTATTCGCGAACGACGCGGCGCTCGTTTTCTATTTTCCAATCGATCTGGCCTGGGCAGTTCGCCGCGTGCTGCGCGCCGTGAAACCGTCGGCGGTGCTCATCATGGAAACTGAATTGTGGCCGCGGTTGCTGCGTGAATGCCGCGCGCGCGCAATTCCGGTGGCGTTACTCAACGGTCGGATATCGGGCACTTCCTTTCGGCGCTACAAGCTGATTCGATCGTTTATGCGCAGCGTACTCGGCGATCTGACGATCGCCCTGATGCAATCTGAGAAAGACGCCGCGCGCATCCGCGACCTTGGCCTGCCCGACGAACGAATTGCTCTTCCGGGGAACCTGAAATTCGACAGCGCCGGAACTGCGATCGACGAGCGCCTGACGGCGAAACTTCGTAACCGCTTCGGCTTCGACGGAACTCGGCCGCTGATCGTCGCTGCCAGCACGCACGCGCCGGAAGAGCGCATCACGATCGAAGCTCTGAAACAGATGAATTCGGACCAGAGCAGCCGAACGCGCTTGTTGATTGCGCCGCGGCACCCCGAACGATTCGGCGAAGTTGCCTCACTGTTGGAAGACTCTGGCTTGACGTGGTCGCGCAGGTCCGTTGACCGCAGCGAGCACGACACAAGCTGTGACGTCGTTTTGCTGGACACGGTTGGCGAATTGCGCGCTGTGTATCCGCTCGCCCAAATCGTTTTTGTCGGAGGCAGCATCGCGCCGCATGGCGGTCACAACATGCTCGAGCCGGCCGCTACCGGGGCTTGCGTCATCACCGGTCCGCACACTGAGAATTTCGCCGCCGTCACTAAGGCGCTGCTGGACGCAGATGCGCTGATTCAATTGCCCGAGCCGTCAGCTTCCGACGCGCCAAACCAACTCGCGTCTGTTTTCACCGAAATCTTTTCTGATGAAGCGAGGCGCCGCGAAATGGGTAAGCGCGCCAGAGAGGTCTGCCGCCAAAACGCCGGCGCCACCGAACGCACGATGCGGATGCTGAGCGGCATTCTTTCCCAGACTGCAATAGTTGACCCCTCGCTTCCTCTCTCCGCTCTTTCAGTCACGGCTGCCAAATGAATCGCGCTGCAATCGTCACGCTGACTCCTCTGAGCGGCTTGTACGGCGTGGCGATGAAGATGCGTCGCGCGCTATTTCGGCGCGGACTCTTTCGCGTACACAAGGTCGGCGCTCCGGTAATTAGCGTCGGCAACATCACCACGGGCGGAACCGGCAAGACGCCGCTCGTCGAATGGATTGCGCGCGCGTTAGCGCGCCAGCAAAAGCGAGTTTGCATCCTGACGCGCGGCTATGGCCGTCAGCATCCCGGGATTCGAGTCGTAGTCTCAAATGGCAGCGAAATATTTTCCGATGCGCGTGAAGCGGGCGACGAACCTTTGCTGCTTGCGGAGAAATTGAAAGGCGAGGCCGCGGTGATGTGCGACGCCGATCGAGTAGCGGCCGCGCGTTGGGCGATCGAGAACCTGGGCACCGAACTGATCATTCTCGACGATGGTTTTCAACACATGCGGCTAGCTCGCGACTTGAACATCGTCGCGATTGACGCCACGAATCCGTGGGGCAATCGGCGTCTGCTGCCGGCGGGAAACTTGCGAGAGTCGCCGGATCAACTGGCTCGCGCTGATTGCATTGTCATAACGCGCGCCGACGATGTCGCTCAAACCGAAGCGCTGAAGTCAGCGGTCCATCAACTGAGCGAAGGCCGTCCCATGTTTCTCTCGCGGATGAGAATCGACGGCTTGCGCAAACTGAGCGAGTTAAGAGACGGCCCGGCTGGCGAAGATCCAAGGTCCGTTCCGGTGGCGGCATTTTGCGGCGTCGGTAATCCTGAATCATTCTTTGCACAGCTTCGCCACGAGGGCTACAAACTTTGTTACACTCGAGTTTTTCCCGATCACCATTACTACACGCAGGAAGAAATTAACGCACTTATCAGCCAATCGTCTGAGCGTGGCGCGCACGCCCTCCTAACCACTGCCAAGGACGAAGTGAAACTTCGATCACTCAGTTGTGAAATGCCGTGCTACGTCGTCGACGTGGCAATTGAAATCGAGGACGAAAGTAAATTGCTCGCCTCGATTGATGAGGCGCTTGGCATGTCGGCGCGACCAAGCTAACGTCGTTCGCCCGGCGGTGTCGCGGTTGGCTTCGATACACTCTTCACACTTGGCGAAGGCTTCGGGGGCGGCGGCGTCTCAGTCTTGATGCCGGTAGAGGGCAAAGACTTTGGCGTTGGCGATTCGCGCGGCTGATTCGTATTCTTATTGCCGCGCCCGGAAGCGTTGTCGTTCCCGTTAGCATTCGCGCCAAAGTTTCCGAGCACGTCGGGCGGCAAACTCTGATTAGCGTTCGCATTTGTGTTCGCGTTACCCACCGTGGGACTCGCGACCGCCAAAGGCTGTATTCCGCGTTCGCTCGCTCCGTTAGGCGGCGACGCCGGTTGAACCGGTTGGCTGTTCGGGTCGGCTGCCAGCTCCGTCTGTCCCTGAGTCTGCTTAGGCGGCGTCTGGCCAGCGCTGCGGGTGAGCAGGAACACGACTCCAAACACAACCACAAGAACGATGGCCGACGGAACGATGATGCGCCACGGACTGAGACTGGCCTGAGGCGTCGGAGCCGCAGCGGCCGACGCGTACGGAGGCGTTTCGCGCGGACGAACCACGGTCTCTTCATTGAGATCATCAGCCGCTGGACTAACGGGCACGCCAGCGACAGTTTCCGCCGCCCGCGGCGCCGCGCTCACGCCTTCAGCCGCCGCGGTTGCAAGCGCCGCGAACAATTCCCCCGCGGTTTGAAATCGATCGGCAGGATGTTTTGCCAGCGCTTGCGTTATGACCTTATCCACAGCCGCCGGCAAATCAGGACGCGTCGCAAGTATCGGCGGCGGCGTGTCCTGCACTTGCTTCATCATGATCATCGTGACGGACTCACCGGTGAAAGGGACGCGGCCCGCGAGCATCTCGTAAACGATCACGCCGAGCGAATAAACGTCTGAACGCGCGTCCAGCGGCTGAGTCTGCGAGCACTGTTCCGGCGACATGTACTGCGGTGTGCCTACGACCAGGTTGGGCGCGGTGATGTCCGCGTCCTTAACGTTTGCCGGCTGCTGAATTTTGGCGATTCCGAAATCGAGCACCTTGGCCCAATCGCCGCCGTTGGTCTGCGACAGCATGATGTTGTCGCTCTTCAAATCGCGATGCACGACGCCTTGCCCGTGCGCGGCGTCGAGCGCGCCCGTCACCTGGCGAATGATCTCGACGACCCGTTTGAGCGGCAACGGCCCTTCGCTGCGAATTATTTCTTTCAGCGTGCGTCCGTCGAGATACTCCATCACGAGAAACACAACCCCGTTTTCCGATTCGCCAAAATCGGTAACGCTGACGGCGTGCGGGTGAGAGATGCGCGAAGCGGCCTTGGCTTCACGCGAAAAACGCGCGACTATGTCATCATCGACCGCCAGCGCCGGGCGCAAGACTTTGATCGCGACCGTCTTGTCCATCAGCACGTGCTTGCCGCGATAGACAGCCCCCATGCCGCCGCGCTTGATCAATGTTTCGACCAGGTATTTTCCGGCAAGCGTCTGTCCCAACAGCGGATCGTCCACGCTCTGCAGGACTGTGGTGTCAGCCGAGCACAGCGTCATCGTATTCGGATATTGCTTGCCGCAATGCGGGCAGACTTTCATTTGATCTTTCTTTCGTTCCTTGTTAAGGCAAACCTACCACACAGTTTTTGCGGCGGGCAAAGGCGCTTCGTCTGAATAAAGAAATGCGAGCGAAGCATTCGCACTTCGCTCGCATTCGAGCGTCGATTGGCGCGAAGACTATGTCTTGATGAATACGATCACCAACGCAAAGAGCACCAGCGATTCGATCAACGCCAGACCCAGAATCATCATCGTCTGAATCTTGCCGGCCGCTCCAGGATTACGCGCCGCGCCCTCGCAGGCTGCGGCGCCAATACGTGACTGTCCCAGCGCACCGCCGAATACCGCGATGGCAAATCCGACGCCTGCGGCGATTGCTTTTACGCCGACGGCGGAGTTTGCGGCGGCCGTGGCCGCCTCGCCTTGAGCTAGCGCGGGCACGGCGCTGATGAAGATCCCAAGCACCGTCAGCAGTAGCAGACTAATTCTTCTCATTTTCTTCCTCTCCTCCCTTAGGTAGCCGAAATAATCTGAAGGAAACAGGTAGCCTGGTATGATTTCGCCTGAATCCGGGATCCACCGCCCCCTCTTACAACGGCGCTCCTGCGATACAGACTCCGATAAGCTATAAGTGGCTTCGTCTTTCCTTCAATTTGTGTGGTTGCGCTTCAACGTGTGCGGCGCGTGTGCTCGCATCGCTCGAATACGCGTTGATAAAGCCGTGATTAAGTTAAGACCGGCACCATGAATTCTTCGCTTTCGTCTTCAGCATGACCGTGCTCAGCATGACTGTCATGCGGCGGATGCGAAACCTCGCTCAAATACAATTGCGAAAGCAAAACGAAGACGAACGTCTGAACGAAACATACAAACAGACTCAGAGCCATGAGTATCGGCAGGAAGATATTGGGGATCGCGAAAGCTGTCCAGGGAGGAGCCAAATGCGTCACGGTACCCATTACTTTCTCATCAGCGAACATGTTTCCGAAAAGACGAATACCGAGCGAAAATGGGCGGATCAAGTTACTGATTAGCTCAATGGGAAATATCAGCGGGGCGATCCACCAGATGGGACCAGCGAAATGCTTAAGATGTCCGAACACCCCATTCTCTTTAATGCCGATATAGTTGTAATAAAGAAACGAGCTCAAACCAAGCGCAAACGTTACACTCGTCGCCGACGTAGGTGTTACAAAAAGCGGAAAGAATCCCATCAGGTTCGAAATTAGAATTAGCACCGCGAAAGTCATAACGATTGGAAAGTACTGCAAGCCATGCGGGCCGACGATGTCCTCAAGCAGACCGCGAACCGCTAGGACACCGAGTTCGAGCGTCTGCTGACCGTGTCCAGGTTCATCTTCTGAAAGTTTGCCTTTCAAGATCCAGATCACGGCGATGCTCAGAATACACGCGATCACAAACATTACCGTGTACCAGGGGATCGCGTTTTCGGGCGTGTACTGGCCAAACACGGCTTCCGGAGTCGAGCCAAACTTTGCGAAGATTCGTTTCCACACCGGATAGGTGTAGTTCATCTCGAATCTGTAGGCCCACTCGCCAAAATAATGATTGACGAGCCGCACCAGAATCGGCGCCTGCTCAGCCTGCTCCTGCGCCTTCTCGGCAACTTTGCCGGCTTGCTCTCGCAACAAAAAGAACATCAATAAGTTCCCTCTCGATGAATGATGGCAGAATAGAACTGTCTAAACGCTTCGACAAACAACGCGGGCACGAACGCGCAGAGCCCGGCGATCGTGGCCGGCAGCGAAACTATTTGCAGCTTGTACGCCGCGAACACAACCGCTCCGACAACGAAGTAACGAAAAATGTAGCGCGAGAGCTTGACGCGCGGCCGCTTCTCGGTTGCGTTGCTCAGCACCGCTTCGATCGAAGTTCGCAGCCAGTGATAGTTCAGAATCGAAAGCGCGCCACCCAGCGTTAATCCCGCTGTCACGCGCCACGGCGCCAGCATCGCGCTGGCGATGACGGCGAGGGTCACAATTGCGACCATCGAGCGAAAGATGCGGGTCTCGAGCGCGCCGTCACCGTCGTTAGCGAACACGTCGCTGGTTACATTGTTAGCGATTTCGTTCATGAATTAAGCGCACAATTTTACATAGGATGGTGTGAGTTGCCAACTCGCGCCGTATCGGCAGAACGCCAAAGAAAATCAGGCAACAACGAAAACGGCGTTTAGAGTACCAACTTCAGTTGGGTCTTTCGTGGCCGAAACGCCAACTAAAGTTGGTACTCCGAAACGCCTGAACCGAACGTCGATTTGTTACACGCCGACGCATCATTTTCACTACGTTCGCAATTGTCTCGGCGGCGGCGGCGGCGGCGAATCATCCGCGGAATGCTTCGCCCCGATTTCCGAAAACATCTCTTTGATCGTGCCTACACTCGAGAGCATGCTCGCCGTCTCAACCGGCATGAAGATCACTTTCGCGTTGTTGCTCTTCGTCATGTCGCGCAGGCTTTCGATGTAGCGCGTCGTGATCAGATATTGCGCGGGATTACCGTGTTCCTGCATAGCGGTGGCGACCTGCGCGATCGCCTGCGCCTCGGCTTCCGCCTGACGCAACCTTGCCTGCGCCAATCCTTCTGCCTGCAAAATATTCGATTGCTTCTCGCCTTCCGAGCGAGTCACCGCCGCTTGCTTTTCGCCTTCGGCTCTCGTAATCGCGGCCTGACGTTCGCCCTCGGCCTGCAACACCAGCGCACGGCGATTGCGCTCGGCGGTCATCTGTTTTTCCATCGTCACGCGTACGTCTTCCGGCGGGTTGATGTTCTTCACATCCACGCGCGTAACCTTCGTACCCCACTTGTCCGTCGCCTCGTCCAGAATTAATCTCAGCTTCGCATTAATCTGATCGCGCTGTGACAGCGTGTGGTCCAAATCCATATCGCCCATCACGTTACGCATGCCAGTGATTGTCGATTGCACGATGCCGCCGACAAGATCATTCATCTCATAGACTGCTTTCACCGGATCGGTTATCTGCCAGTAGACGACTGAGTCCACATGGATCGTCACGTTGTCGCGCGTGATGACAGGCTGCGGTGGCAAGTCGATGAACTGTTCGCGCAAATCGATTGAGCTGATGCCGGGCCGCGTGTTGGTCCAATAAACTGAACGTGGCTTGTCGATGAACGGCCAGAGGATGTTCAAGCCGCTCGCTGCCACGCGGTTGAACCGGCCCAGCCGCTCGATCAACATCACGCTTGCCTGCGGCACGATCCTGATCGTCTTTGCGGCGATCACCAGCAACACGATGCCGATGAAGACGAGGAAAAAGATCAATAGAAACGCCGGCAACACTCCCTCACTCTGCAAGAGGACCATAATCGCGAACGGCATAGCTCACCTCCCGAAAACGCTGACTTGATGCATTGTTTCGTATCTGACCAGCCACTATAACGAAAGGCACTCGTGATTGAAAGAGGGGGCGCGATCGGTTACTCGTCGATAGCGCTTAGAACCTCGGTGGTCTCTGCCACCCACCCAGCGCTTGTTCGATGATTTCTGCCGCGGCCAACACGGTACGCTCCTCGAATGGTCGGCCGACAACCTGCACGCCGATCGGTAACCCTTGCGCAGATTGTCCCGCGGGCACCGCAACGCTTGGCAAGCCGAACACATTGAAGGTCTGGGAATAGCTGAACGCGCGAAAGACGCTGACCGATTCGCTGCGAACGCTCACTCGCTGCGTGCCGTGCGGCCAAGCGCACGTCGCCCCGACCGGAGCTATGATTAGCGGTGTTGTCTTCATCCATCGAAGAAGTTCCTCCCGCAATCTCTCGCGCTCAACCACTGCTTTCGCGAGTCGCTCAGCAGCAGCTACCTTCCCTCCAAACCCCTGATCTCCTTCACTAACTCTCGCGAGCATCGCCGCGACTTGCGGGCCCGCTTCGCCTTCCCGTCCCCGGTACAACCCACGCAACTGTCTTGAGACAGAGTGAGAAAACAACGCCAGCCAGAGGCCAAGGCCCCGCGAGGCACCCGGAGGCTCGGCTTCATCTACTTCCAAACCCGCATCGCGCAACGCATCCGCCGCCCGCTCAACTGCTCGCGCAGTTTCTTCATCAACCGGCGCCACGCCGTCACTCACATACCAGGCCGCGCGCAAACCTCGGACCGTCGTGGCTTGCTCGTGATTCATTTCCAATGGCGCGTCATCAGCGATAACGCCAAACAGCAACGCCAGGTCTGCAACTCTTCGCGCCATCGGCCCAATGCTGACTCCAAGCGAGAGCGGCCCAGTCACTGCGGGCGTGTGCCCATCAGAGGGGACGCGCCCCGTGGTCGGCTTCAATCCGGCGATGCCACAGAAGTGCGCCGGCAGCCGAATCGATCCGGCAAGGTCGCTGCCAATTCCCGCAGGCGAAAGCCACGCCGCGATCGCTGCGGCCTCGCCACCGCTGGAGCCGCCTGGTGTCATCAGCGGGTTATGAGGATTGTTAGCGCGGCCAAAGACGGGGTTGTCCGTCTCGTAGTAAGCCGCCATTTCCGCCGTATTCGTTTTGCCGAGAATGATCGCGCCCGCTGCTCTCAGTCGTGCGACTACCGTTGCATCGCGGTCGGGAACATGATTGGCGCGCAGACGCGAGCCGCTGGTTGTGCGCAAGCCTTTTGTGTCGATCGTATCCTTGACCGTTAGCGGCAAACCCAGCAGCGGACCAATCTCTCCGCTCATCAGCGCAGCTTCAGTCGCGCGCGCCTGCTCAAGCGCGTTTGCCGAGACCGTCACGATGGCGTTCAGCGAAGGGTTGATTTGCTCGATGCGGTTCAGGTGAGCCTCGACAACCTCGAAGGGCGACACGGCGCGCGATCGAATCAGCGCCGCGAGTTCAGTTGCAGATTTAGTTGTTAGCTCTTCGGACAGTGTCTCAACTCCGATTTTTTGAAAGCTCCGGAGGAGCGAAATATTTATAGAACCAACACGCGCACAATCCTAAGCCCTTTTAGGGGCTAAATGGTCTTATGTCGCTCCTGAAAGGAGCTCCAAAGAAATAGACGCTGTCTGAGTCTATAAACATTTCGCGCCTAACGGCGCTCAGTCGAGGCATTTCAAACTACTTAGTCTCAATGACGATGCGTGCTCAGGAGCGCTTCTTGACACTCGCTGAACCGCACAATTAGACTCGCCTTTCTTTCAAATCGTAACACACGAGCACAGACTTCAGTCTGTGTTTGCTTTATCGCAATACTCAGAGATCACAGACTGAAGTCTGTGCTACCTCGAAAGGACTGAAACAATGGGAGTAAGAAAAAAGATCACAGTAGTGGGCGCGGGTAACGTCGGCGCTACTGCGGCGCACTGGCTGGCTGCGAAAGAACTTGGCGATGTAGTGCTGGTTGATATCGTTGAGGGCGTGCCGCAAGGCAAGGCATTGGATCTGGCCGAAGCCGCGCCGGTTGAAGGCTACGATGTGCGCCTAATTGGCACCAACGGCTACGCCGAGACCGCAAATTCCGACGTCGTGATCATCACCGCCGGTCTCGCGCGCAAGCCCGGCATGAGTCGCGACGACCTGCTGCGCACCAACGCGGACATCGTCGGCAAAGTAGTTGACGAATGCGTGAAGCGCTCTCCCGAAGCGATCCTAATCATCGTTTCGAATCCGCTGGACGCGATGTGCCAGGTCGCTTTGCGGCGTTCACGGTTTCCAAAGCACCGCGTGATCGGCATGGCGGGCATCCTGGACTCAGCGCGCATGCGCTGCTTCCTCGCCGAAGCGCTCGACGTTTCAGTCGAGAACGTAACGGCCTTCGTACTCGGCGGTCATGGCGACACGATGGTCCCGCTGCCTCGTTACTCAACCTGCGCCGGCATTCCGATTACTGAGTTGTTGTCGAAGGAACAGATCGACGCGATCGTCAAACGTACCGCGGGCGGCGGCGCAGAGATTGTGAATCTGCTGAAGACGGGCTCGGCTTACTATGCGCCTTCCGCTGCCGCCGTCGAGATGACGGAATCGATTTTGAAAGACAAGAAAAAGATTCTGCCGTGCGCGGCTTATCTGGAAGGTGAATACGGCATCAATGGACTCTACGTCGGCGTGCCGTGCAAGCTCGGCGCGCGCGGATTGGAACAAGTGATCGAGATCACGTTGACTGCCGAAGAGCGCATCGCTTTGCAGAAGAGCGCAGCCGCCGTGCAGGAACTGATTGACGTTTTGGGGATTTAGTTATTTGGAGTGCGGCGACTAGTCGCCGCTTTGGAAAGCGCTGACTAGTCAGCGCACTCCAAAGCTCATTTCTTCAACCAACCAAGCAAACCGTAAACAACCGTCTCGCGGTTCTCTTCATAGATCGCTTTCGTCAGCGGAATATTCATCGGACAGACCTTGACGCAGTTCTGCGCGTTGCCGCAATTGGTGATGCCGTCTTCGCCCATGATTGCTTCCAGGCGTTCGTCGCGGTTCATGGCGCCGCTGGGATGCATGTTAAAGAGGCGAACCTGCGCAATCGCCTGCGGGCCGATGTAATGATCTTCGTCGTATTGCGGACAAGCTTCCAGACAGCAACCGCAAGTCATACAGCGCGAGTAAGCGTAACGCTCCAAAACGTCGTCATTGTCCATGCGCGGACCGGGACCAAGATCATAAGTGCCGTCGAGTTCCACCCAGGCGTGAACGCGCTTGAGATGATCGAACATCTGCGAGCGATCGACCATCAGATCGCGCACGTTGGGAAACTTCGACATCGGTTCGAGCTTGATCGGCTGATCGAGATTGTCGATTAACGCCGAGCACGATTGCCGCACCCGGCCATTAATGACCATCGTGCAAATGCCGCACACTTGTTCGAGACAGTTCATGTCCCAGGACGGAGGCGTCGTCTGCTCGCCGGACCTGGTAACGGGATGCTTGCGAATCTCCATCAGGCAGGAGATCACGTTGAGATTCGGGCGGTAAGGAATCTCGAACTCTTCCCAATGCTGCGGAGCATCAGGTGCGGCGCGCCGCTTGATGTGAATCTCGACTGTCTTGTTCGCTGAGTGTGCTTTCATTAACTTAATTAGCCACAAAAAGGCACAAAGGGCGCAAATAAACAAAGCGATATTCGTCGTCGATCGTTGGCTTCCGATTTCCTCCGTGTGTCATTTTCTGTCTTTGTGCTTTTTGTGCCTTTTCGCGGCTGACTTGTTCTATGCTTTCGCCGTTTCCTTCTTCTCGTGCGAATAATCTCGCTTGCGCGGCTTGATCAACGACACGTCAACCGCGTCATACGAAAGCACCGGGCCTTCGCCTGAGTATTCCGCAATCGTCGTTTTCAAGAAGTTTGCGTCATCGCGATTCGGAAAGTCAGGCTTGTAGTGCGCGCCGCGCGATTCGTTGCGATCGAGCGCGCCTAACGTAATCACTCGCGCCAATTCCAGCATATTGTCCAGATGTCGCGCGTGCGGCAAGGCCATCGTCGCCCACAGGTTTGAATCGTTAATGGAAATTCGCCGGTAGCGATCCATCAGCTCGAGCAACTTCGCGTCGGTCGCTTTCAGCTTGTCGTTGTAGCGCACGACGGTGACATTGTCCGTCATCCAGCGGCCCATCTCTTCATGCAGCTTGTATTGATTCTCGTTGCCGCTTTGCTTGATGAGTGTGTCGTTGATTTCCTGCTGCCGCTTTGTTTCCTGATCGAAGATTTCCAAGCCGTCGCTGCCATTGCGCTCGACGTTCTTCGCCCAATCGATCGCCGCGGGCGCGGCGATGAAGCCGCCATAAACACAGCTAACAAGCGAATTCGCACCCAGACGGTTCGCGCCATGAATCGAGTAATCGCATTCGCCGGCGGCCAGCAACCCGGGGATGTTTGTGTGCTGATTGAAATCAACCCATAGCCCGCCCATCGAATAATGCACGCCGGGAAAGATGCGCATCGGCACGTGTCTTGGGTCGTCGCCGACGAACATTTCGTAAATCTCCAGAATCGCCCCGAGCTTTTGATCAAGCGTCTCAGCCGGGATGTGCGTCAGATCGAGATAGACCTGGTTCTCGCCGTTCGCGCCAAATCCGTCGAGACACACCTGGAAGATTTCTCTCGTCGCGATGTCACGCGGCACCAGGTTGCCATAGGCGGGATACTTCTCTTCGAGAAAATACCAGCGCTCACGTTCGGGGATCGAAGACGGCGAGCGTTTGTCTCCTTTCGCGCGTGGCACCCAGATGCGGCCGCCTTCGCCGCGCGCCGATTCGCTCATCAGGCGCAGCTTGTCATCGCCGGGAATCGAAGTCGGATGCACCTGGATGAATTCGCCGTTGGCGTACTTGGCTCCCTGCTGATAGCAAGCCGCGACGGCGCTGCCCGTGCACACCATTGAGTTGGTTGACTTGCCGAAGATCAATCCCGGTCCGCCGCTCGCGATGATCACAGCGTCCGCGGGAAACGCTTTCAACTCGAGCGAGCGCAGATTCATCGCCACTAGCCCTCGACAAACCTGATGGTTGTCGAGCACCAAAGACATCATTTCCCAGCCTTCGTATTTTTGAACTTTGCCCGCGACTTCGTATCGTCGCACCTGTTCGTCGAGCGCATACAAGAGCTGCTGCCCGGTCGAAGCTCCCGCGAAAGCAGTACGGTGATGCTTGGTACCGCCAAAGCGCCGGAAGTCGAGCAATCCTTCTTTCGTGCGCGAAAACGGCACGCCCATGCGATCGAAGAGATAGATGATCGCCGGCGCCATTTCGCACATGGCTTTGGCCGGCGGTTGGTTCGCGAGAAAATCTCCGCCGTAAACCGTGTCGTCGAAATGTTCCCAGGTCGAATCGCCTTCACCCTTCGTGTTGACCGCGCCGTTAATGCCGCCCTGCGCACAGACGGAGTGCGAACGCTTCACTGGCACTACAGAGAACAGATCGACGGCGTGACCTGCTTCGGCAATCTTCATCGCCGCCGCGAGCCCCGCGAGGCCGCCACCAACAATCGCGATCTTGATTCCGCTCGCCATAAGTTTTCAGAGAATGTCCGACAAACTTTATTTTGTCGCTCTGCAATCTCCCTCCCCCGCTGGGGGAGGGTTGGGGTGGGGGCTTGTACGCGTCAGTCCCTCTCCCCTAACCCCTCTCCCATAAGGGAGAGGGGAAACCACTGATCGACAAACTGAAGTTTGTCGGATCTTTCACAGAATTCCTCTCAGCAATCCGCCGGGATGAATGAATGCCACCGCCGCGTTTATTCCCACCGCCAACAATACCGCGCCGAATCCTATGCAAGCATAACCGGCCAGCCGCTGCGCGCGATCGCCGATCGTGATTCCCCAATCAACCAGAAACAGCCACACGCCATTCGCCAGATGCCAGACGGTCGACGTGATCCCAATCATGTACACGATGAAAATCGGGACGATGCTGAATTCACGCGCGACGACCTGGAACGCCTGATCGGGATGGCGTGCGACCGACATTGTGTTAAGGCCAGGAATCAAACCAAGACGAAAATTCAGCACGTGAAAAGTAATGAAGAAAAACAGAATGATTCCGGTAACGCGCTGGATCGTGTAGAACCAGTTGCGCGGATACGGATAATTCAGATTGTTGGGCCGCGCTTCGATCGTGATCACGAGGCCATACACTGCGTGATAGATTAGCGGAATGAAAATGCCGCCGATCTCAACCAGCAAAATGTAAGGAATTGACTGAAGGTCCTTGACCGCGTTGTTGAAATCGGCCTGGCCGTAGAGAGCTTTTGAGTTAGTATAGAAGTGCTCCAGCAAAAAGACGCCGAGCGGCATGATGCCCGACAACTGATGCAGCTTGCGCAGAACGAAAGTCCTGCTCAGACGAATTACCACGAAGCCACTCCTTTGCGGGATGAACTCAGCAAGGTCTGAAAAGTCTGCGGGAACAAGCTAACAAAAGATTGCCAGTACACGTAAAATTATAGGGCGAAGCAGCGAAAATGCAAACCGACATCGACGATACTAATCCCTTTCCCGATCCCGTCGAGATTGAAATCACGGACGTTTTCGATTTGCACACCATTCCGCCGCGAGATGTAAAAGCCGTTGTCGAAGAATATCTGCGCGAGGCTTACGGCAAAGGCTTTCCGGTCGCGCGCATCATTCACGGCAAAGGTGTGGGCGTACAACGAGAGATCGTTCGCACGATTCTTAGTCGGACACCGTTTGTTCACGATTGGACGGACGCGCCACCGGACGCGGGAGGGTTGGGCGCGACTATTGTGCGGTTTTCGCGATCCACTTCACGGGAATAGATTTGATGAGCCCGAGTCTCTTACGAAGCGGAACGCCTTTTCACTTCTCGCCCGCGCTGGCAATCTGCCGAACAAAAGAAAGTGCCGGCTGAACCCGAGCTAAGTGCGCGGCCGATTGGAATCCAGGTGCCGCAGCCTTCGCAGTGGACCAGCTTCTCACTCTGTTGGCCAGGCTTTTGCTTTCCAGCTTGACTCGCGTTTATTTGTTGGAAGTGACGGATGGTGTTGAGAAAGTTTCCAACGATCTTGAGGTAGGGGCGCAACCGCCGATACAGGAGCACAAACAGCAACGCAACCAAACCGATAACAAGTAGAAATTTCAACTTCGCGTTCCTGGCGTGATGGGTTTGTCTGCGATCGCCGCGCGTGAATCCGAACCGTCGCTAGCGATCGCCGCCGCGCTGGCCTTTATCAGGAGAGTAACCCAAATCCTCCCGGCGACGACGCGGAAAAGCATCAGTGCCGCGGCGTCGCGCCGGCGAAGTTGCCGTGCGGCGATCGATACTTCCCGCGGGCAGCGAGCGTCCGTGAATTGCCTCGGTGAGAATGCGCGTGATTTCCTGTGACAGCGTGCGATGTTCCCCCGCGGCGCGCCGACGCAGAGACTCCTTCAATTCGTTGGGCACGTAGGCGCCGATGAAAACTCCTTTGCGATTGGCCATTTGTTTTCGATATCTCCTTGTGAAAACCGATCGATCGACTCGGCAAGTTCAGATTATTTGAGAAACGCTCGACGCGCCGCGAGCACGAAAGCGGGCCTTAAAACCTACGGCCGTTCGCGGGACCAAAAGCCATGCAATTGAGAGCAAGTCTGTAAGCCGAATTCTGTGCTCCAATCTCAGATCTGAAATCTCAAAGCTGAAATCGGAGTGACGATCATTCCTCTAGTCCAACCGTTGCCAATTGGATCAAGCGACCTACCCGGAGGTCGTAGCCCCGACTAGTCGGGGCATCGGGCGGGCAGCCCTTCTGACGCCTCCCTATTTGGTCTTGCACCGCGAGGAGTTTGCCTGGCCGCGCGTGTCGCCACGCGCGCCGGTGCGCTCTTACTTTAAGCCCTTGCGGGCCGCACCGTTTCACCCATCACCCCGCGCCGAAGCGCGGTCGGCTGGTCTGTTCTCTGTTGCACTTGTCGTCGTTCAAGATTCCCAATCTGAAATTTCAAATTTGAGATCGTGGATTTTTCTCGAACGCCCCGCCGTTAGCGGGCTCGCTGCCCTTCGGTGTTCGGACTTTCCTCTCCTGGCATTAATCTCAGATCTGAAATCCCAGATCTGAGACCATTCCAGCAGCGACCGTCCGACTTGCTCTCTTGCAAGGCCTGCCGATTATAGCAAACCCCTGTTCAACCGGTACAGCGAAAGGCTCTCGATCCTTTAAACTGCGAAATCACACTGGAATCCCGAAATTGGGCGAATGGCAGGTCAGCCGAAGTATTTGAAGCCGATGCGTAGATGATGAAGCGACGACGCCGGCAGGGTTGAGACGATCACCCAAGTCATCAGCGAATGCGACAGGGCGAGGGCGAAGAGATTGGGCGCGCGTTGATAGACTGCGGCCCAAAACACTCCGCCTGCAAAGGTAGCGACGACCAGCCAGGCGTTGGGCAAATGCAGCGCAGAGAAAACTGCGGCCACCAGGACAACGCTCAACCAGCCTCTTCCCACAATCAACTGCGTTCGACGGTTGATGAAACCCTGGAGGACGTATTGCTGCAACAGCCCCCAACCAAAACCCAAAGCCAGTTGTCCGATAATCGGGGTGCCGGCATGCCAGCTCAGGAAATTTGTTTGTCCGCCAAACCAGCGGCCCAGAGCGAGACACACAACTGCCACCAATACCATCGGCAACAAGAGCAGCATTCCGGTCCGAAAGAAATTGTCGAAACGGAAGCCAAGGTCGCGCAGCGTTTCGTTTCGCAGCCGATGCGAAACAATCATGAAAGCAAACGCCAGCGTGATCGGAATGGCCACGATGAATCTGCTGCCCCCGGCAACCGAAGCAGCGATCCATTCGGCGATGAGAATGGACGAAACGACTGACGCGATTTCCCACGCCCCCAGCTGGCGATCGCCGGTGTCGGTCATTAACCGTGCGTCGCTGTGTTGCTCGTCTTTCGCGACAGAACTCAACGCGGTTCGTCTCCTTTGCCTGAACCTGTAACACGAAACCGGAGAGGCTTCCCAATCAACTGCAAAGTCCGGCGCGCGCCTGCGCCGCTTGCATGCGCGGCATAGACTCGCGCCTCATGTTCACCGGGCGGAAGGGGCGGCAGCTTGAAAACGAAGCCGTGCCAATCATCTTCGGCGCGTTTCGCTTCGCGGATGTCCGGACGAAACTCAGCGGCGGCTCGATCGGCAACGAAGGTTCCGTCGACATAGAGTTGAACCTCGACGCGCGCGGCCGGCTGCGCTTCGTCAACGGCCCAGCCGGCGACCGTCTGGCTGTCGGCATAGTCGAGTACGCCGCGCAGATAAGGATTCGTCGTTACAAAGTAGAAGCCAACCGAAACGGCAGTGATCAGCAAGGCTTCAGCCATCGACTTGGCGATTAAGAGATGGCCCAGTTTCGATTTTGATCGGGTATCCATGCGAGAACTCTTCAGGGCAAAGAGAAAGGGCGGGCCTGAATCGGTCCGCCCTCATCGCTAACTCACGCGCATGCGGCCAGCTTATCACACGCCGCGCTTAACCTCGATTCGATCCCCGGCTTCCAGCACCGGATCAGGAGCTTTGCCTTCTTCGATGGCGCGAACATTGTACTCACTGGTGACCAGAAATCCGCTCGCGTTTCGGCGCGCTACCTTCGCGCTGACTTTTTCACTGCGCGCAACGCCACTGGCGGCCAGCAGCGCCTGCGTCAGCGTCATTCCCTCGCGAAATTCCCGCTCGCCGGTCAAAGCAACGTCACCGCCAACGTAGACAAAACGTTTCGGCGCCGCGGAATTGCCAGAGACTTTAATGACATCCCCGGCCATCACGAGCGTAGACATCGATTGCTCATTCCCCATCGACAGCGATTCATTTTTTCCGCCGCGAATAATCGTTACTGCTGTTGCTTCAGGACGCGGCAAGGCTTCAGCGAGCACCGTGTAGAGCGGCATCGCTTCGCGCCGCAGGACCATTCTTCCGGGACTGTCAACCATCCCGGTGATCGTGACCGCGTGACTGGCATAGTCGCGCACAGTGACGGTTGCTCTCGGATGATCGATTACTTTTATCTCTCTGCTCAGCAGCGCTGCGATCTCGTCGGTAGTCAGTCCGTCCACGCTCAAAGTGCCACTCAGCAACGGATACTCAACCACTCCGGGATTCAAGACCGTGAAAAGAGTTGATTCGCGAGTTGGCATGTTTGCGAGACGAATGTCGAGCACGTCACCAACGCCTACGCGATAGAGCGTGGTAGCAGCGGGCGTGCGCGATGGCGACGATGTACGAGAAGTACCGTTCGAGCGGGCTGAAGCGTTTACGGGCGGCCCGATCAGTCGCACCGAAGGTGCCTCGGTGATCATCGCCGTCGGCTGAATCAGCTTGGGACGAGTCCCGCCGTTCTGCTCAGATGGTGTGACAGCCTTGCTGAACGATTCCGGTTTTCGCGATGGCGAGTTTTCCTTCGCCACAAACTCACTTGCAATTGCCGTGTTTCCCCACGACGGCTCGGCAACGCCCTTGGTCGTTACGCTTGCGGGCGACGATTCGGCATTACCCTTCGCCTCGAGCGAAGCCGTGTTTGTGTTTTGCTTTTCGGAATGGTTCGAAACCTTGACCGGATTGACGACCCGGCTTCGCACCGCGGTCGATTCAGTGGATGATGGCGGGCGGCCATCGCTCGATCGTCGTTCTCTGGTCTGCGTCTGCGCTGCGGCAAAAGTGTTAGCCGCAAGCAAAAAGGCGAGTAGAAGTAGGACTCTTTTCATGTTGACACTCAACTCCGTCGGCCCGTTGCGATTCATCAGCCAGGGCAAGCGAATCGCCGTCAAAACTTGCCCGCAAGAATTGCGAGCTTCTTAGGGTTGATAAACGACGAAAGGCCTTGAGTTTCAGGAAAATGCTGGATGTTTTGAGGAGTTTCCCTGGGGAATGGCGACTGGGCTACCTCGCGTCCCGAGATCCTCGCAGGAAAAGATTTGATTCGATCACTCCGACCGCGCTGGGCGTGGCAAAAGGTCGCTCGCGAGGTAGATTCCTTCGATGCCCGCGTCACGCACCCGCCTGGCGATCTGCGCCAAAGTCTCTTCGGGCTTCTGCTCGGCCAGTTTGATAATCATCGGCACGTTTACTCCGGTAACGACTTCGATTCCTTCTTCGCCGAGAAACATCGAGGCGATGTTCGTGGGCGCGCCGCCAAACGTATCGGTGAGGAGCAGCACGCCTCGGCCGTGCGACACGCGCGCGATGGCCCGTTCGAGTTCTTCACGAGCTACCTCAACGTCATCATGCCACTCGATCGAAGCGGCCGTGACGTGTGCGATCGGCCCTACAATCATCTCAGCAGCCGCCAGGAATTCGTTCCCGAGATGGCCGTGCGTGACAATCACGCCGCCGACCAACGGACCGGGGTCGGGCTTCGCGGCGGTGGAATCGATGACCTTCATTGAAATTCGCTCTCGGACTACTTCGCTGCCGGCGTGCTCTTTCGCATGTCGCGGTGCACGGCGTGCGCGTCGAATCCAGCGCGGCGCAAACGCCTCGCCAACTCATTCGCGATCATCACCGAACGGTGACGTCCGCCGGTGCAACCGATTCCGACAGTGAGATACGACTTGCCCTCGCGCTTGTACTGAGGCAGAAGGTAATCCAGCAAGTCGCTGAAGCGATGCAAAGTTTCTTCCACCTCGGGCTGGGCTTTCAGGTACTTGATAACGCGCCGATCGCTGCCAGTCAGCGCGCGCAGCCCGTCAACAAAAAAAGGATTCGGTAAATGGCGAACGTCAAACAGGAGTTCCATGTCCCGCGGCGGGCCGAACTTGTGCCCAAAGCTGAGCACCTGAACGCGCAGCGGCACCGCTTCGCCGCGAGGGCTGAAGCGCTCGAGCAAAACTTTTCGGAGCGAATGGACCGTATGGTCCGAAGTATCGACGACTTCGTCCGCCAGCGCGCGCGCGCGCTTCATGGCGGCGCGTTCCGCGCCGATGGCGTCGAACAGACCCTTGCCGCGATCGGCGGGATGAGGACGCCGCGTTTCGCTGAATCGCCGCACGAGAATCTCGTCGGCCGCCTCAAAGAATATCACTGAAACTTTGAGACCACGGGCCCTCAAGACGCGCAACTGTTTGGCAAAGTCGGTTAGAAATCTTCCTTCGCGAAAACTGATCACCAACGCAGCGCGTTCGATTCGCCCTTTCGCGTCTTCCTGCGCAGAAACCAGCCGGGCAAAAGTCGGCAGCAGCATTAGCGGCATATTGTCAACGCAAAAATAACCCAGATCCTCGAACGCGTTAGTCGCCGCAGTCATTCCCGATCCGCTCAAGCCGGTGATGATAACAATGTCCGGCGAGTTCCCCGTTTTGGATTTTGCCTTGGCCATCTCGAACTAAGATTCGGCGCCGTCGCAACGAAAAGAGGAGCAACACCCGACGATGCCGCTCCTCTTTCAGATAATTTGAGTCAAGGATTGTTCACGGCTCGATCAAGCCGAAGTTGCCGTCCTGTCGTTTATAGAGCACGCCCAGGCGATTTGTGTCGGCGTCGCGAAAAACGACGAAGTGATCGGCGCGCGCTGAAAGATCAAGCGCAGCTTCTTCGGCCGTCATCGGTTTCACAAGGTAGCGTCGCGCGTTAATGATTCGCGCTGGCGGCGGCGCGGCCTCGAGTTGTCCGTCAGGATTCGGGGCCACGTCTGAAGTTTTGCGCGCGCCATGTTTGCGATCGATGATCCTCTTCTTAAGTTTTAGTGCCTGCTTCTCAATTTTTCCGACTGCCCGGCTCAGCGCCATGTACATGTCCGCGTTCGTGTCGGTTGCAGTCAGCGTGTGATCCCGCCAGTGAACGACTACCTCGCCGGTCTGGCGATTCTTCTCAACCGCCAGGATCACGTGCACTCTTGGATCGACGCCGCTATTGAAAACATGTTTTAGCTTTTTGAATTGTTCCTCGACGTGCTGGCGAATTGCGGGGGTAACCAGAACATGTCGCCCGGTATATTCAAACGTCATTTGATTCTTCAACCCTCCTGGTTCGTCGCCCTCACAAGACGGCGCGGCGTTCGCGCGAACCCGGTATGTTCATCTGATCGCGATACTTTGCCACCGTCCGGCGCGATAATTTGATTCCGTCGTTGACCAGAATCTTTACCACTTGATCGTCAGTAATCGGGTTGTGAGCATCTTCTTCTTCGATCAATTTCTTAATCTTGAGCTTGATTATCCTGGTTGATACTTCTTCACCGTCTTCGTTGAGCATGCCTTCGGTGAAGAACCGTCGCAGCTCGATGACGCCCTGCGGCGTGTGCGCGTATTTTCGATTGACGACGCGCGAGACGGTCGAAAGATGCATCCCGATGTCTTCGGCAATGTCTTTCAGCATCATCGGCTTGATGTGCTGAACGCCCTGGTCCAGGAAATCGCGCTGTCGGTGGACGATCGATTCGACGACCCGGTAAATCGTCTGTCGCCGGTGTTCAATGTTGCGGAGCAAATCGACGGCGGAGCGCATCTTCTCTTTGATAAAGTTGCGCGTCTCTTTCGTCACTCCGGCTTGCGACAACATGTTCTGGTAACCGGGATTGACTCGCAAACGCGGACTGCCATCGTCGGCAAAGTAGATCGTGTAATCGTCGTTCTCTTCCAGCTTTTCGATATAGATCTCAGGAGCTATCAGGATCGGTTCTTCCGACGAGTAACGCCGGCCGGGAAACGGATCGAGCGTGCGAATGAATTGCAGCTCGGCCGCCAGCGTCTCCAGATCGACGCCGATTTCCTTTGAGAGATGTGGCAGCTTGTGCTGCTGCAACTCTTCAAGGTGATCGCGAATCAATTGGACCGCCAGCCGCTCAGTTTCGCCGCGCGCCTCCAGCTGCGCCAGCAGACATTCGCGCACGTCGCGCGCGCCACAACCGACGGGCTCCAGGGTCATGACAATCGCGCACGCCCGCTCCACGGTTTCGTCCGACCAGCCGCCGGCCGCCGCAATTTCTTCGTTGGTTGCGTTCAGGCGCCCGTCTTGATCAAGGTTTCCGATTACGCATTCAGCCGCCTCGCAAACTTCGCCCTCGGCGTAATCCATGTGAAGCTGCCATTCGAGATGCTCGGCGAGCGAAGGTGGCTTGGTGAGAAACTGTTCGAAGGTTGGCGCGTCTTCCTTATACTCAAACTCCTGCGTCTTGTAACCGGGATCGAGATAATCCTGAAACTCACGTCCGAAATCGACCTCTTCAAAAGCGTCTCGCGAAGCTTCAGGTGCAAGTTCCTCACCTGCTTCCAGGCTCGCCCCCTCGGCATCTGCGTTGGCAGCAAACTCGGTTTCGCTCTCCGGCAGAAAAGCCGCTTCGGTTTCGCTCTCACCGGACCCATTAGAAGAAGGCGTGCCGAGTTCGGGCGCCGCTGCTTCGACCGTGGGCGCCGGAAAATTCTCCAACTCGCCACCGCTGGCCATGTGATCGAGTATCTTTTCGGCCATCTCCTGCGCCTCTTCTTGCGTGGCGACTTCTTCGAGTACGGGATTCTCGTTCAGTTGCTGCTGGATCAGGTCGGTCAACTCGAGAGTAGTCATTTGCAGCATCTCGATCCGCTGCCGCAGTTGCGGCGTTAGCACGAGACGCTGCGAAAGACTGGTGGTGAGCCTGACTGACATAAGTCAAATGATAACTAACTTGACAAACTGCCGGGGATTTCGTTTTGCGGACAACCGCGCAGGAAGATTATAACCCATCGCGCATTGATCGCGCCCCGGATTTACATGCGAAACTTGTCACCGAGATAAAGTCTTCGAACTTCGGCGTCTTCTGTCAAGTCTCTTGGCGCACCGGATCGGAAAATTCTGCCCTCGGCCATGATGTAGGCGCGATCGGTGACGCCGAGCGTCTCTCGTACGTTGTGATCGGTGATTAGAATTCCGATTCCCCGGCCCCGCAGATAAAGGATTACGGATTGAATGTCGTCGACGGCCTTTGGATCGATTCCCGCGAACGGTTCATCGAGCAAAATAAATTGTGGCTCGGTGGCCAGAGCGCGCGCTATTTCAGTTCGTCGTCGTTCGCCGCCGGAGAGAGAATCGCCGCGTGTGTTGCGGACATGCTCGATGCCAAATTCCTGCAAGAGCTCTTCAACTCTCTTAAGTTGTTCGCGGCGGCGCAGACCCATCGTTTCCAGCACCGCGAGAATATTTTCCGCGGCCGTCATCTTGCGAAAAACCGAAGGCTCCTGCGGCAGATAGCCGAGACCGAGCCGTGCGCGCAGATACATCGGCAGCCTCGTCACGTCCTGCCCCGCCAAATGAACGCGACCAGCCTCCGGCGTTTCAAGGCCGATGATCATGTAGAACGTCGTCGTCTTGCCGGCGCCATTCGCGCCCAGCAGGCCGACGACTTCTCCGGGTTCGACGTGCAGGGTGACATCATCAACCACGCGCCGCCGGCCATAGGATTTTTGCAGCTTGAAAGCGGCCAGAGCTCGCGCCGAAGGCTCTTCATGCTGGGCCCTGATCGAAGTTGAGCCGGCCTTCGCTTCCTTCTGGTCAGCAATTGGTGGCGCAGCGATCGTTTGTGACAACGCTTTCCTCCGAAGAATTCCGTTCTGCGACGCAGTTTACTCGTTACGTACAGCGCGAACAAATGCATTCATACGTGCCGCGTCCTTGTGTCCCGGCGACGATTCGAGCGCGCTGCAAGCGTCGACGGCATAAGGCTGAGCTTCCGAAATCGCATCCGACACGTTTTCGGGCGAGAGTCCGCCGGCAAGAAACAAACGCGGCACCGCCTCGCCGGTGCGCCGGGCCAGCGTCCAATCAACAGTGCGCCCGGTGCCTCCGCGCAACTCAGCATCGAAGGCATCCAGCATGACCGCGTCAACTTCGTATTCCGTGGCGCGTTCAGTCACAGCTTCGCCGCTCGCCCGAATCACCTTGATCAGGAAACGATCCGGCAGAAGGGTTTTCAACTTTCGGCAGAATTCAACGGACTCATCTCCGTGCAATTGAATAGCTGCGATACGAGTTTCTTCCGCGATGCGAACGACTGATTCAGCAGGTTCATTAACAAATACGCCGACCATAGTTACGGTTCGCGACACCTTCTTGATATCCGGTCTCAAGGCGTCAATTATCGCTTGCGCGTCTTGCGGCTCGATGAAGCGCGGACTGGGACGATAGAAATTAAAGCCCAGCATGTCCGCGCCGGCCATGATTGCCGCCCGCGCGTCCGCGAGATTCGTGATGCCGCAGATTTTTATTCGGACCATTGAAGTCAATTGGCGATGCTAACCCTTCCTTCGATTCGCTTTCCCAGACGTTTACGCCTGGGCTAGAGAAAACTCTTCGCTTCCCCAGGCGTTTACGCCTGGGCTAGAGAAAAGCGCGCAGCGCCTGCTGCGGATCATCCGCGCGCATCAAACTCTCGCCAATCAGGAAACCGCGATAACCAAGCATTCCCAAACGGCGGATGTCGGCTACTGATCCAATTCCGCTCTCGCTAATCAGCACCGCGCCATCAGGCGCGAGTTGCGCGAGCTGAACGGAAGTTTCGAGTGACACTTCAAACGTCCGCAGGTCCCGATTGTTCACGCCGATGACTTTCGCGCCGCATTCGGCGGCTCGCTTCATTTCACCCGCCGAATGAACTTCGACCAGCGCGTCCATTTCTAATTCGTCTTCGGCAATTCGGCGCAGTCGCACCAGCGATTCGTCATCCAGCGCCGCGACAATCAGCAACACAGCATCCGCACCCGCGGCGGCCGCTTCGTAAACTTGATATTCGTCTGCAATGAAATCCTTGCGCAGGACCGGCAGCGAGATCGCCTTCCGCGCCGCCCGCAGATCATCAAGCGAGCCGCCGAAATAATCCTCCTCTGTCAAGACAGAAACCGCCGCCGCGCCTGCGGACTCGTAAGCCCTGGCGGTGGCCGCCGGATCGGCGTCGCGTCTTATTTCGCCTTTCGAGGGCGAGCGACGCTTGAACTCGGCGATGATGTTGATCTTGTCCGCGTCGTCCAGGGCGCTGGCAAAGGCATGGGGCCTGCCGCCCAGGCGAGCCCGGTTCGCCATCGTGCGCATTTGCTCAAGCGAGACCAACTTCTTCGCCTGGTCAACTCGCCGTTGCTTGCTTGAAACGATCTCGGAAAGTAAGTTCATCGAAGAGGAACGTTGAGTTATCTAATTCGTGGCGCGAACCAATTCATCTAACTTCTTCTGTGCTTCACCGCTGTCAATGCTTTGCTGCGCGAGCAGTGTTGCTTCGCGCAGATCGCTCGCAACGCCACCTACCCGCAAAGCCGCCGCTGCATTTACGATCACCAGCGCGCGCGCTGCATCTTGTCGCGAGCCGGCAAGCACCGCGCGAATGACGCCAGCGTTGACTTCGGCATCGCCGGAACTCAGGCTATCAAGCGCAACGCGCTCGAAGCCAAAATCTTCCGGTGCAATCTCAAACTTGCGCACTTCGCCGTTGCGCGCTTCGGCAACAAATGTTTTGTCGGCAATCGTCACTTCATCGAGGCCATCCGCGCCGTGCACAACCCAGGCGCGCTCCGTTCCCAGCAATGCCAAAGCGCTCGCCAGCGGCTCGATTGAATCGCGGCTCGACACGCCGATGATTTGGCGCGGCGCGCGGGCAGGATTCGTCAACGGCCCCAGCAAATTGAACGTCGTCTGCACGCCCAGCTCGCGTCTCACGCTCGCCACGCGCGCGGTCGCGCCGTGATAGAGCGGCGCGAACATGAAACAAATCCCGATCTCGTTCAGACACTTTTCGGAAACTTCCGGCGAGGCTGAGACATTCACGCCCAGCGCGGAGAGCACGTCCGCGCTGCCACAGCGACTGCTGGCGGCGCGATTGCCGTGTTTGGCCACAGGGAGCCCCGCGCCCGCGATCACGAACGCAGCCGCCGTCGAGACATTGAAAGTCTTGACGCGACTCGATCCCGTTCCGGCAGTATCGATGAAGCACGCGTGCCGCGACGTGATATGCACCGCGCGAGCGCGCATGGCCTCGGTCAATCCGGCGAGTTCTTCAAATGTCTCGCCTTTTACCCTGAGCGCGATTAGCGTCGACGCAATCTGCGCGTCGCTGGCTTCAGGGTCAAGCAACGCGTCGAGAAGCTGCGCGGCCTCAGAGCGCGAAAGATCTTCGCCACGCATCAGACGCGGCAGGAAAGTTCGGAGTCCGGAGTCCGTAGTTCGGAGTGCGGAGTTCGGTGTTCGGTGTTCGGTGTCCATACCCAGCTAGTTCTTTAGACTCCCGCGTCAAATCTTCACTTCTGATCGATTAACCATGACATCATTCGATTGCAAACTCCGCACTACGCACTCCGAACTCTTATTCACAGTTTCAAAAAGTTTGCTAACAACTTCTTCCCTTCCGTCGTCATAATCGACTCAGGATGAAACTGCACGCCTTCAACTTTCATCTGACGATGACGCAGGCCCATGATCACGCCTTCGGGCGTGGTCGCGGAAGTCTCCAGGACTTTCGGCAGACTGCTGGCCTCAACTATCAACGAATGATAACGGCCGGCTGGGAACGCCTGCTTCAGACCGCGAAAGATCGTTTTGCCGTCGTGATCAACCTCGGATGACTTGCCGTGAAAAAGTTGCGCTGCGCGCACCACTCGACCGCCAAACACCTGAGCGATGGCCTGATGACCCAAGCATACCCCGAGAATTGGAATCTTGCCGGCAAAGCGCTCGATTATCTTCATGGACTGACCCGCGCCTTCAGGTGTCCCCGGCCCGGGTGAGATGACTATCCGGCTTGGACGCAGATGCAAATCAATCTCTTCAATCCGCACCTTGTCATTGCGGCGCACCTCAATCGTCTCTCCCAACTCGCCGAAATACTGCACGAGGTTGTAAGTGAACGAATCGTAGTTGTCGATGACGAGTAACACGGTGCTTCAGTCTTCAGTTTCGAGTTTTCAGTTCTTCGAACACGGCGCCACGCTCGCCTGTTTGATGCGCACGGGCGCGGCGGGCGTTTCGCCTTCCAACGGTGCGTGATTGATTGCGACGGCCACTTCGATGCCGCGAATCACGCGGCCAAACGCCGCGAACTTTCCATCGAGATGCGGACCATTGCCGACGAGAATGAAAAAGTGCGTGGTCGCGCTGTTCGGCTCGTCGCTGCGCGCCATCGAAACGATTCCACGCTCGTGTCTGACGTCGCTCGGCTCGTCAGGAAGATGTCGAGACATGCGCTTCGCAAGGTCTATGCTCCATTTCTCGCTCGTGGAAAGGTTGCCGCCCTGAATCACAAAATCTCTTACAACGCGGCTGAACGTGGTGGTGTCGAGCGCGCCGCTCGCCGCGAGATTCAGAAAGCTCCGGGCGGTTTCGGGCGCGGCTTTGGGCAACATCTCGATCACGATCAGGCCCGACTCAGTATTAAGAGCCACGCACTGGCCCGTCATCTTCTCAACCGAAGCGCCATCGAAAGGATCAGTCTGAGCAGGTGTCGGATCAGACGGTCGCGTATTCGCTTTCTTCAACGTGTCAGTGTTCGGTAGTGGGTTCTGAGCGGAGGTTAAGCCGGCGCTTACGGCTAGACAGAATGCCGCGAGTACGAAGTTTCCGACGAACTTCAGTTTGTCGATCTTAGCTGGCATAGATTTCCTCCACTAACGCACGACAAACTATAGAGTTTGTCGTGACTCCCTCTCCCTTTGGGAGAGGGTTGGGGAGAGGGCTTGAGTATCGAGCCGCCCAGCTTCGCCCCTCTTCCCCGGCCCTTCTCCCAGAGGGAGAAGAAAGAATCAAATCAGTATCTGACAAGCTAAAGTTTATCGAACCTCACAATCCCTTCTCGGCCAGTTCAATCGCCCGAAACAGCCCTCGCGCTTTGCTGACACACTCCTCGTATTCACGTTCAGGGACAGAATCAGCAACGATGCCCGCGCCGGCCTGGATGGTGGCCACGCCGTCACGCAACTCGATCGTGCGAATCGCGATGCACGAGTCGAGATTGTCGGCGTAATCAACATACAGAACAGCGCCCGCATAGACGCCGCGCGTGGCCGGCTCAAGCTCGCGAATGATTTCCATGGCGCGAATCTTTGGCGCGCCGGTCACGGTGCCCGCCGGGAAGCAAGCCGCCAGCGCGTGGAACCGATCCAGTTCATCGCGCAGGCGCCCGCGCAGACTCGTCACCAGATGCTGCACGTGGGAATAGCGCTCAATCGTCATCAACTCTTCGACACTTACCGAACCGTAATCCGAAACTCGCCCGAGGTCGTTGCGTCCCAGATCAACCAGCATCGTGTGCTCGGCGACTTCCTTTTCATCGTTGCGCATTTCTTCGCCCAGCATCCAGTCTTCCGCTTCGGTCGCGCCGCGCTTGCGCGTGCCGGCGATCGGGCGGTAGTCAAGGCGCTGGCCATGCGAACGCACCAGCATCTCTGGCGACGAGCCGATGATCGTGTCGTCACCCAAACGCAGAAAGTACATGTACGGCGACGGATTCGTAGCGCGCAGCGCGCGATAAACTGCCAGGGCTTGCGCCGGCGTTGGCTTCGTGAACTGCTGCGCGATGACCACTTGATAGCAATCACCCGCCGCGATGTGCTCTTTGATCGAGCCGACTGCCGCCTCGAAATCCTTGCGTGGCCAATTCGATTCAAAGTGCACCGTGGCATCACCGACTCGCTCTCGCGCAGAAGGCGGGGGCGGCACGTTTTCGTTCAGCGATTTTTCAATCTGCTTAGTCTCTAACACCGCTCGCGCATAGAGATCGCGCAGCCGCGAGCGATCGCCGCTGGCTTCGTCGGTAAAAACGATCGAAGTGATCTCGATGAGCTGCCTAACCCGATCGAAAGCCAGGATCGTGCGAAAGAACATCCAGACCGCATCGAAAGCTTCGCCTGGCTGGGCGCCGTTACGATCCAGCGCCGGCTCAAACCAACGCGCGGCGTTATAACCGAGATAGCCGACTGCGCCACCCGACAAAGGGGCCAGCCCGGCGCGACGCGCAAGCTTCTTATCGCGAAAATACTCGCGCAGAAACTCGACCGCGTTTTGCTTGCGCACTTCGCTCTGGCCATTCTTTTCGATGATTGTCTCTGCTCCGCGCCCGCGCGCAATCATCCACGGGTTCGCACCGAGAAAGGAATAACGCGCGACGCGCTCGCCGCCTTCGATCGACTCCAGCAGAAACGCGTGAGACGCGTCCCCGGCAATCCGCAGAAACGCTCCCACCGGCGTTTGCAAATCAGCGAGCACACTGCGGACTACCGGCACCACGTTGCCGCGCTTGGCTTCGCGTTCAAATTCTTCGAAGGTTGCTGGTGTTAGATCGAGCATGCGCGTCCTATTTCCACTCGATCTTTATAACATGCTGGCGCAGGGGGCGTGAACTAAATTAGAATGGCGGCGCTTCGCGAGCAGAAACTACGAAGGCGACACTCGAGCCGCCGCACTCCAAACTCAAAACCGGCCGGCCGCTAGCCAGTGCCCACCATCCACAACGATGACGGCGCCGTTGATATAGCTCGCCGCGTCTGAGCAGAGGAATACTGCGGCGTTCTCGATGTCTTTGATCAGGCCGAAACGTCCGAGCGGAATGCGCTTCTTCAGTTCTTCTTTGATTGGTTCCGGAACCAAGCGCTGCATGCCCTCAGTGTCTTCGATCGGGCCGGGTGCAATCGCGTTCACGCGAATTCCATAGCGACCCCACTCGACTGCAAGGTTCTTAGTTAAAGCGTCGACGCCGGCCTTCGCGGCCGAGACGTGAAGCTGCATCGGCGTGCCCAGGTAATGCAGCGTCGCGCTGATGTTCAGAATCTGGCCGCGATTCTTTTTCAATTCATCGAACGCCGCGCGACAGACATTGAACGTGCCTTTCAAATCGATGTCCACGACCGTACCAAAGCCATTCGGTGAAAGCTCTTCCGCCGCACAGAGAAAATTTCCCGCCGCGCCGTTGATGACGATGTCGATCTTGCCGAAACGTTCGACGGTGGCGGCGATCGCCTTTTCCACTTCTTCCGGTTTGCGAACGTCGGCGGCAAGAGCAAAGGCTTCGCCGAAGCTGGCTGAGCCCTCCCTCACGGTCGGGCTACTGCCCCGAGTTCTGCTCCGCGCTTCATTGATCGCTTTCGCGGCCGGTTCGAGATGTTCAATGCTACGACTGACGAGCGCCACGTTCGCGCCCGATTCAGCCAGCGCTCGCGCAACGCCACCAGTGATGCCGGTACCGCCGCCGGTTACGAACGCGACGTGGTCTTTCAGGATGCCTTCAGCAAAGATTTTATTCGTCATAAAGGTGACACAGACTATTCAGTCTGTGGTTATCAGTATCACGCGGAGTGAAGTCAGTACCACCCGCGTCAGCGGGTGGGTCAAAGACTCAACGGCGGGTTGAGCGCTGGATCCACCTGCTTACGCAGGTGGTACCGACCTCATTGCTCGCGTAGAAGCAATCACAGACTGAAGTCTGTGCCACAAAATCAACCGCCAGGAATGTACGGCCGAGATTGGACGATGTAGATTTGCCCTTTCATGTAAGCCCATTCGATGTCCTGATCTCTACCGCCGAAGACCTTCTTGATGCTGGCGGCGGCGGCGGCCAAACGACGAACCACATCATCAGTCAAGACGACGCGCTCACCGCTAATCGGAATCTCCTTGATCCCACCGTGCTCGTCGAATATAAGCAGGCTATCTTCTTCCGATCGCGTCAGGATCTGGACCGCGTTGGCAACCGGGCGAAAAACAACTTGCTCGGCGACCCTCTGCCCTTCCACAACTTTCATCCCCAGGCCGCGCTTGGCGCTGATGTAAATCGAGCCTTTGTTGATGGGATTGATCTCGCGATTGAACGGGTCAGCGGTGATCATCACGCCGGAGCTTTCCGAGTTGATCCCTTCCTGAATCAGCACCGCCATGTAGATCTTTGTGTGATCGATGCCGGCCCGCTCGCGCGCTTCGTAAGCCTCGAAGTTCCAAACTGACGCCCACACCGTCTTGATTGCTTCGACAAGCTGATCGTCGCCACGAACATTCGGCATCGTCGTGTACAAGCCTGCGCCGTTGAAGTTCGGCAGGTCTTCGCTGTTCGTTGAGCTGCGCGCGAACACGCCTCTGCCGGGAAACTCAGCGTGCAAACGCCGCAGCATCTCAGCTCGCAGCTCGGCGTTAATAGTTCCCTGCTGAAAACGTTCACGCATTTTGGTGAGATCGGAACGACGGTAAGCTGGATCGTGAACGAACTTTTGATCGTTCAGCATCTGGTAGATCGCATCGTCGAGCTTGTTCTCTTTCAGAAACTGATCGTAGTAGAAAAAAGGAATCGTGAAACCTGGCGGGACGCCGAAGCCAGGCAGGTGCGCGTGGGTTAATTCGCCGAGATTCGCCGACTTCGCTCCGTAGGCGACGACTGATGACGCGCGCTGCGCGTTTAAGCTAGCGAGTTGGGTGACGGATAAATCCGAGCGCGGCTTCATCACATCGAGCCGCTCTTTCAATCTCTTCTGATATTCCTCCAACACGTTGAGGTCCGCGCGCTTGATCGAATACGCGTCGCGGCGCGCGTCGAATTCGACCCACCAACCGTTGTATTGCTTGAAAAGCTCCTGCGCGTTTTTGATGTAGACGTTGGGAATGCCCCAGCCTTTCGCCAGCAGATTGATGTGCGACAGCGGCGTCGAAGGCTTGGTCGTAATGATCCCGGCGACGGGCGGCAGCTGCACGGGCACCTCGTCGAGCACCAGGATTTCGTTGAAGCCGATCTCAACGTGGTCATCGAGTTTCGGGATGACGTGAATGCGACCCAGGCCTTTCGCCACGTTCAGCGGCTGATACTCCTGGTTCCTGGAAATCTCAGTCTGCATGACGCGCTGCAAGTCGGCGATGCTTGCGGACGCGTCGTCCTGGCGCGAGGAGTTTGGCTTGAAAGCAACCGGCGTGAAGAAAGTCTTGTTGATGATGTCCGACGCGAGCTTGATTTGATCGGAGGGAATCAGATCGCCTTCCCAGAATTCAAACGTCCAACGCCGGACCGGCGTCTGGTAAGCAATCGTGCCCATGATGAAACGGCGATTCGCCTTGAGGTAGTTGTTTTCAAAAAAAGCCTGGCCCCGCTCCAGCGAAAGATAAGTACCGTTGACGAAGTCTTTGTGAAACTTGTAGCGCTTTGTATTGACGTAGTAGACCCGATTGTGATCTCTGCGATCGATGACGAACAGCGCGTGCGGCAAAGCGTAAGGCGTGTTCGGATCGTAAACGACGGAGAGCGAATCAAACTCGGCTCGCGAGTGAAGCGCGGGTAAAGAACGCGGGGCGTCAGGAGCGCCTGCAACGCGCGCACGAGAACCTGTTTGGGCCCTCGATCGGGCAAGCTGTGCTTTCACTGGTATTCCACACGCGAGACACACAAGCAGGGCAGCGCCGCACAACGAGCCCGCAAAGCGGGCAGCAGAATTTAGCCCAGGGTGTAGCGAGCGCAGCGAGCGAAACCCTGGGTAAGCTAGCGGATTAGTTATGAAGCCCGCTTTAGCGGGCGCCAGAGCTTTGCTGAAGGCATCGTTCTGTCGCCCGCTAAAGCGGGCTAAGAAACCTTTTCCAAACGCTACCCCGGGCGGCGCTTCGCTCCACTTCGTTTCGCTCCGCTTGCCCGGGGCTACATTCTTCCGCCTGCTTCGCAGGCTCATTGGCTCCAGATCTCGTAGCGTTCGAGAGGGGCCCGAACACGCGATCGCGTAAAGTTGTTTTCGTGCCTCCATCTCGCTCGCCCTCGTCAAATGGATTTCGCTTCTTGCACCAAAGCCTCGCCCTCGGACTGAAGTAATTCTACCAGATCGTCGATGTGCCGCTGCTCAGTCAGATAGCTGTTGATGTTCACGCGCAGCGCGCGCCGGCCATGCAGAATCGTGGACGGAAAGAAAGCCTTGCCGCTTTTCTCAACCCGCTGTTGCAGAGTTTGCTGAACGCGGTCCTGCTGTGCGACGGAAAGACGGCGCACCTGTTCCGGCAAATAACGAAAGCAGCACACCGCCGTTTCGATTTCGCCGACGCGTTCGAATTCGAAAAGAGCGTCCAACCGCGCCGCAAGATAGCTTGCCAGCTCAAGATGCCGCTCGACAGTCTCGGCGTAGCCGCGTTTGCCCATGAACTTGAAAGCCATCCAAAGCTTCAACGCGTTGAAGCGCCGCGTGCCCATCTGGCCATAACGAAAAAAATCGTACTCGACGTCGGCGCCGCCACGATCTTCGCTGAGATACTCCGGCGAGATGTCGAAACTATCGCGCAGAACATTGCCGCCGTCGCGCACCAACGTCGCGCCACAGGCAAACGGCACGAACATCCATTTGTGCGGATCGAAAGTAATCGAATTCGCCAATTCAATTCCGCGCAGTTTCTCTGCGTGCTTATCTGAAAAAGCCAGTCCGCCGCCGTACGCCGCATCGACATGGAACCAGCAATCGTTTTCGCGGGCGATACTTGCGAGTTCCGGCAAAGGATCGATCACGCCGGTCGAAGTCGCGCCGGCCATGCCGACGATGCAGGACGGAATGCGGCCATCGGTTCGATCTCTTTCGATCTGTTCGCGAAGTAGATTGAGGCGAATGTGAAAGCGCTCGTCCGTGTCTATCTTGCGCAGGCTTTGCCGACCCATTCCCAGGATGTCCACACTCTTTTCCAGAGAGAAATGGCATTGTTCAGAGGCGTAAACGACTAGCTTTGCGTCGACCGCTCGCATACCGGCGCTGCGAATACTCGCGTCAACCGAATCACGCGCGCACTTCAACGCAATCAGGTTTGCTTCCGACCCGCCACTGGCCAGAGTGCCAAACGCCTGAGGCCCGTAGCCGATCAGCTCGCAAAGCCACCGCAGCACCTGCGTCTCGATTAACGCTGAGGTAGGCCCGTTGCGCCACGCGCCGGCGTTTTGATTTAGCGACGAGCACAACGCGTCTGCCCACACGCCGATCGCCAGCGGCGTCGGATTGAACTGGCCAAAATAGCGCGGGCTGGGAACCTGCATCGCGTGCGGCGCCACGTCGCGCTCGAATTGCATTAGAATTTCTTCGGCGGGCATTCCGGCAACCGGCAACGGCTCATCAAAAAGCAGTTTGAGATCAGCGGGTGTCGCCGCCGAAGCGACCGGCGCGGAATCGAGGCGGGCCGCGTGTTCGCTGATAAGCCGGGTGACGGCGAGCCCCAGTCGCTCGTGCTCTTCTCTTAATGATTCGCTAGTCATGTTATCTTCAAAAAGAAATCAGTCTGCGCTCGTTCAGTGTAAACAGAAGAAGCCGGGAAATGCCAACATCGATTGACACGTTTGGCCAGGCGCTGCGGGACAACGCGGCCGAGTTTGGAATTCAATTGGGCGCCGATGATGTCAAACGGCTAAGCAACTATTACGAACTTTTGCTCAAGTGGAATGACCGGCTGCATCTGGTTGCGCCTTGCCCGCCTGAAGAATTCGCGACGCGTCACGTACTCGAGTCGCTGATGCTGCTGCATCATCTTCCCCAAAAAGCGCGCGTCGTCGACGTGGGATCCGGCGCCGGTCTGCCGCTTATTCCCTGCCTGATCATGCGCGCCGATCTCCGCGCGACTTTGATCGAATCGTCTCGCCGGAAAGCCGTTTTCTTGCGCGAAGCCTTGCGCAACGCGAACAGCCGCGAGCCGGCGCGCCTGACGGTAGCGCGATTTGAACAGACGACTGCTCCGGAGGCTGACTTTGTAACGTGTCGCGCCCTCGATCGTTTTCAAGAATTCCTGCCGGCGCTAATTGAGTGGGCGCCGCCGGCAAGCACGCTGCTGCTCTTTGCCGGCGAGGAGCTGCGCAAGCAGATTGAAATCCTGCTGCCAACCGCTAAAGCTGAACGAACTCCCAAGTCTGACCGGCGATTCCTGATTGTCGGAAGGCAAGCCCCCTCTGTCTGACCCCGGCAGAAAACTCCGAAAAAGTGCCCGGATTTTCTGGAAGCCCAAACCGATTATTGCTTTTTTCTCTATACAGTTTTCTTCTCAAGGTCCGCGACGAACAGCGTAAGGCTGCCGGAGCGGCCACGAATACGGCGTTTAGGCGCCCATTTTTCAAGCTTCGATGGAAGGTAGGAAGACTCAGATGCGTTTGCTAACCAAAGCCGGATTAGGCCTGGCAATTCTGTTGGTTTCGATAGCAATTGCCCCGGCGGCAAAGGCTGATCCGATCACAATCCAGTCGAGCAACTTCGCGCTGCAAGGCTTAGGGAACAACGGCACAATTGCCAACGGTCTGGATAACCTGATCGGCGCGGCCGCTTCGAGTTCTCACAACGTGAATGGCGCCGGCAGCTTCATCGCGATCCTGAATCCGCTGACCTTCACCACTGGTCCCACGGGAATCGGATCGGGTGGATCCTATCTGTTCAATTTCTCTCAGTTGCTGACCATCAACGGGCAGACGCAGACACTCAATATCGCCGGCAGCATCGACATCAGCGCCACCGTGGATACAGTTCATATCCTTTCCTCGGCGCCGTTGACGTTCAACTTCACTACTTTCTCAGTGGACGTCAACGTGCTTCCGGCGGACATAGTCGGCCCGGGCGCCGACGGCGGAATTTTCAGCGACGTGCTGAAGGCTGAATTTACGGTGATGCCAAGCGACTGCAATCCGGTACCAGAACCGGCGACGCTTAGCTTGCTGGGACTTGGTCTTGCAGGAGTGGCGGCGAAGCTCCGTCAGCGCCGAAAGCAACTGCGCTCGTAAGAAACCCGAAACGCGCTGTCTTCACAATCTATTTAACAGTCACGCTGATTACTTGCTGGCCGGTGATGACGAACTCGGCTGGCGGTAGCTCGCGCTCGTAGATGAGCGAAAGCGCCATGGGCGTGTATCCGCCCGAGCTGCGATCATTATTCAGCGTCGCCACAACAGAGGGTGGCAGATTCGGCAACTCGCTGGTGCCGATGACCACTCCCGGCGCGGGACGAAGAAGTTTCAGGTACAGCCGGTCGTTCTTCTTGATCTTATTGATCGTGCTGACAAGTTGTCCCAGGTCACGCGGCACGAAGACTTTCGCTGCCGATGATTCCTGCAACGTCGCACCGTCGCCAATCGTGATCAAGAGCTGACCTGCGGGCGCGTCGGCGGGTATCTGCACGGGAATGCGCTCGACGAATTGCTTTCCTGAATCGGTGCGCACATAAGCCTGGACTTCGACGCTCTCGCCCCGCGCAACTTCAGTGCGATCCAGCGAGATGCGTTCGAGCACGGCAGTGCTCTTGTTCTCGCTCGAAGCGATGTCTAAAACGATGCCGGTGATATTGACGCCGTCAAAGCCGCTGGCTAACAACTCTCCAACCGGACCGACGATCGAACCGGCCGCAAGCATAGGGGCGTTGGCCGACGAAAAACGCCGCTCAAGGGCGATCGGCTTTTGACCCTCAACGGCGATTGAGCCGCGAAGGCTGATGGTTGAATCGCCGATGGCCCGCTCGCGCGCGCCGATGCTGTTGAAAACCGTAATTCCCAAAAGCAGCGGCGTCAGAAATTCATCGCTCACAACTTCATACGAAAACTCTTCGTCGCGATTCCGGCTGGTGTGCAGAGTAATCTTCACGGGAATCATTTTCGGAGCATGGCCCAATTGCCCGAACACGCCGGTCGCGCGATCTTGCGAGATCGCTCCGACCATCCGACCGGGCACCGCGAGTTTGAATGAGTTGAATGAGTTCGGGATCACCGTCACCACGGAACTTTCCGCCATGGGCATGTCCGAGCCGCCAAGATTGAGGAACGGGTGTCCGAACGCGTAAATATGCTCGCCGTCGCGAAATGTGACTGTGCCCGATGCGGCGATCGAATAATCTCCGCGCACCAGTTGCACGCTAACCGAAGTACCCGGCGTCAGCGTCTTTTCATCGAACGTGGACAGCGGCGTGATTGCCGCCGAGCCGCCAATGCCTGACACCGGCAAGAGACCGGCGCCGGTCAGCGCCGCGGAAAAAAGCGAAAGCGTTTGTTGGCTAATACCACCGAATACGACCGGCGTCGCGATCGGCTGAATCTGTTGACCCATGAGCGACTCGAGCGGCGAGCCGGCTGCCACCGGAGCGATCAATGACGTCGCGCCGACGCTTTGTTTCGGCAAGGCTGGCTGCCACTCCGCGCTCGCCAGTTTGGCAAAAGAGATCGCGCGGGGCTCGCCGTTCCCTTTCGGCTTGTCACTTCCACCCTCGAAGATATCGATCATTTGCTTGATCGGAGTGATGCCGCAGATGGGCTCTTTGGCAAACGGAAAACTGTAGGCAATCGCGCCGACCAAACGATCTTCGATGAACACCGGCGAGCCGGACATGCCGGCGAACACGCCCGTCCTGTCAACATTCGACCCGCTAAGTTTCGCGATGATGGTTGATTGTCGGGGACCTGTGAACCCGGGCAGGACGCCGAGAATCTCGATGCCAAATTCCTGCGTCTCGCTTCCCGAAAATACCGTGCGCGCCACGCCCCTCATTCCCGGTCGCAAATCCTCCAGCGGAAACAAAGCAGCGCCAGGGCCACTCGATTTGGCCGCGGTTTTTACCACCGTACCCTGGCCGAACACTGCGATTGAAAAAGTCGAAAGCGCGGTGACGATAATAATGAGCAGCGTCAACTTGTGTTTTAATGATTCCATGTTTTCCTGAGTGCGATTCAAAACTTTCGCTCGCGGCAGCAAAGCCGAATTCGTTAGTCACTATAGCCCAAGTTCCACGAAAGTAATAGCATGTGGTCGGGATGTTGGATGTTGAAGGGTTCATTCTGGTTGGCGGCCGGTCAAGCCGCATGGGTAAAGACAAATCGCGTCTGCTTTTCAGCGGGCAGACTGCTGCTGACCGCATCGCGGCGGAGTTGCGCTCAGTAACCCCGCGAATTTCTCTCGTGGGCCCAAGCCGCGCGGACTCCGGTTCGGATTTGAAAATAGTTCCGGACGTGCACGAGCGTTGGGGCGCGCTTGGTGGGATTCATGCGGCGCTCAGCGCCTGTCGCGCTGATTGGGCGCTGATCGTGGCCTGCGATCTTCCCTTCGTCACGCGGGATCTCTTCTCGCGGTTGCAGACGCTCAGTCAGCAGGAATCGCCGGATGCAGTCGTTCCGATTCAGTCTGATGGACGGCCACAACCGCTTTGCGCGCTTTATTGGCGCGAACGCTGCTTGCTCGAAGCCGAAAGATTGATCGCTGAGGGCGAGCACACCCCGCGCGCGCTTTTGGCAAACGTCAAAACTCGCTGGGTCCAGCCTGAAGAGCTGGTCGATTTGCCCGGCGCTGAGAACTTTTTTTTCAACGTGAACACACCTCAGGATTATGAACGAGCAAAGCAAATATGTCAGAACCGCCTGCGATAGCGGGCGGTTTGATATTTTGAAAAGACACCAAGCTCTGGTTCAACCGTCGGCTACCGCAGGCGGTTGCGGACTGCACTGCATCGTCGCAGCGCTTAACTTCCAATCACTAACGCTCCCGGTTCTGATATAATCGCCGCGTTCTTATGTCACCTCGACGCAGACTTGCACGCCGCATAGCCCGAGTCTTCCTGCCATTCGTCCTCGTTATTGTGTTTCTCATTACGGGCGCGATGGTCTGGCTCGTTTGGCCGGGCTGGCCGTTTTACGGCATCACTCGACCACCTCGCGCTCCTTATCTCGTCACGCCGCAGACCTTTTCTCAAGTCACCGGAGCGATGCTCAAAGCCACGGACGTTACCTGGGAGAACCATGACCGCACGAAAGCGCGTGGCTGGCTGATTCGCGGGGCGGAAGGTGCGCCGGCGGTGATCCTGATGCATCGCTATGGCGCGGATCGATCCTGGCTTTTGAATCTCGCGGTGAAGCTGAACGAGACGAGTAACTTCACCGTGCTCTGGCCCGATCTGCGCGGGCATGGCGAGAATCCGCTGGTCAACACGTCCCTGTTAGGCGCAGTCGAAGGCGACGACGCGACCGCGGCGATTGATTACCTGCACACGTTGAAGACGCCTTTGGGCAAGCCGCAAGTCGGCGGTCCAATCGGATTGTACGGCGTCGAGCTGGGCGCGTATGCGGCTCTGGACGCGGCGCGACGTTATCCCGAAGTGCGTGCGCTGGCGCTGGATTCAACTCCGGGATCGCCGGACGATCTGATTCGCGCCGTGACGATCAGACACACGGCGATGAACAACTCACTCCTGCCACGACTGGGAAGCTGGGGCGTAAGGATCTATTCGCTGGGCAAGTACCACAACACTTCATCGTGCGACCTGGCCCGCTCGCTGCGAGATGTTCGCGTCGTGCTGTTGACCGGTGACGAAGGAGATCCGTGGCGCGCGTCAACTCTGGCGCTCGGCAACTGCTTCGCGAACGGCGCAGTCGAAGTGAAGAAGGACCTGGCGCTGACCGGTTTCAATCTCCCCGCCTCGACCGGCGAGCAGGAAGAATCCTACGACCGGCCGGTGATCGATTTCTTCGACAAGGCGCTGCGATAGCGACCGCTCAGACCGGAACGTCGCGGAGATACAATCATTACAACTTCACACGACCCGCGTCTTCCAACGACCGCGCCGGAAAACCAAACCACTGACCACTGCCAGAGTTGAAAAGGCGATCGTGATTGCGATGAAGACTCCGCGTGGGCCCATGCCAAAAGTAATCGCCAACACGTAGGCGAGCGGCAATTCCCATAACCAAAAAACGAAGAGATTGATGATCGTTGGTGTCCAGGTGTCACCCGCGCCGTTGAATGATTGCCCCAGCACCATGCCATAGGCATAAAACAGAAAGCCGTAGGAGATAATCCGCAGACTATCTATGCCATAAGGAACGACGTGCGGATTGGAGGTGAACATCCGTATGATGGGACCGGCAAATACTACGAACACGAGGCCAATCACTCCCAGGAACATGAAATTGTAAAAGCCCGCCTTCCAGACCGCGCGCTCGGCTCGATCCGGATTGCGCGCGCCGAGGGCCTGGCCCACCATGGTCGCGGCGGCATTCGACATGCCCCATGACGGCAAAAGCGCAAACACAACTACCCTGATGCCGATGATGTAACCTGCGACGACCTCAGTGCCAAAGCTGGCAATGATGCGCGCAAGTCCAATCCAACTGGCCATGCCGATGAAGACCTGAAAGGTTGCGGTTGACGACAGCCGCAGCAAACGCGTCATGATGGCTGGTTCAAGCCGCAAGTGACGTCGATGGATATCAAAGCGCCCTCCCGGACGGACCAGGCGAGTAAGAGCAAACACCGCGCCTGTTCCCCGCCCGATATTCGTCGCTATCGCCGCGCCTGCCACGCCCAACTTGGGAAACGGTCCAATGCCGAAAATCAATAATGGACCGAGAATGATATTGATTGAGTTCGCGAGCCACAGTACCCGCATGGCGATGGCCGCATCGCCCGCGCCGCGAAAGACGGCGTTGATCATGAAGAGCATTACAACCGTCACGTTCCCGGCCATCATTATGCGCGTGAACGATTTTCCCTGGGCGATCACTGAAGGCGCAGCGCCCATGAACGAGAGCAGCTTTGGCGCGAGCGGCGCGCCTATCAGGGCAATCACAATCGCGACGGTCAAGGCAAGCAGGATGGCCTGCACTGCCGCGCGGGCCGCGCCCTCGGGGTTTCGCTCGCCAATGCGGCGGGCAATCGTCGCCGTGGCGCCAATGCTGAGCCCGATTGCCAGTGCATAGACCAGAGTCAGCAGCGACTCGGTAAGTCCTACAGTCGCTGCCGCCTCGGGACCCAGATGCGACACCCAAAAAATGTCGGCGACGGCGAACAGGCTTTCCATGAACATCTCCAGCACCATCGGAATCGCCAAAAGGATCACGGCTCGCCCGATTGGTCCCACGGTGTAATCGCGATGCGAGCCGCGCAACGATTCACGAATCGCGGCCCACATTCCTTCCGCTGATTCCGCCCCCGCGGCTGGTTCCGCCTCAAGTCCGGCCGCCAATTCAGCGTTGGCAATCAGGCCTGATTCGGCGACATTTTCCGAGGACGGCAGCGGTGGAAAACTCTCAGTTGTTTCAGTGGAATCGGGCATCTTGATCGGCGACCACTCTAACGAATCATCTCAAACACAGGTTTGCCTTCGGCTCGATCGACTCCAACGAATGCACAATCATGGTACACGAACGATCACCAGCGACACGCGTCCATTATTAGCGATGACTTCCGCTTGAATCTTCTGATAAGAGGTTAACTGCGACTCGTATTCCGTCGGAACTAAGCACAAAATCACGCCGCGATTGCGGCGAGCGGTGTCGGCAACTTGAGTCACGCCTTCCAACTTGATTGGCTCGCCGTCTGGACCGTAATCCAAACGTCCCGCAGCGTAGAATTCGGCCGTTCGTTCGATGTTGTGCAATTGAACCACGGGGACTGCGCCATATCCGCGAGCGTTTGCCGCGGCCAACAAATCTCGTACGGATTCTGTCCGAGCCGCGACGGGCGCGGCACAGTTGATGGCGATGGCCGACGCAGCAAACATCGCTAACGGAATCATCACGAAGAGAACTTTCCGCATCTGTGGACGCAGCAACGCGGTCGCACCTACCACGACGAGGGGGAGCGACGTCGCGCCGATACAAAGCCAACTTAGACGGAGATAGCGAAGCGAATACCATCCTGCAACCACCGCCAGCGCGATCAAGAGCGCGCTCGTAAATCTCATGACCCTATCGCCGCGTCCGGCGCGCAGAAAGCATGTCAGTCGCTCGCCAATCAACAGAGCGACGGCCGGCATTACCGGGAGAATGTAAGCAGTCAGTTTCGATTCAGAAAATGAAAAGAAAATCACCGGTACGACAATCCACGCGAGAGCAAACACGAGCAGCCGATCGAGCGGCGCGTCTCCGCGCCAGTTCCACCGACGCGCAGAGATGAACGACGCCAGCAGCTGAACTGTCCACGGCAAGGCGAGCCCCGCGAGCACCGGAAGATAAAAATAAAAGGGCGCGGGATGGTGATACTTGTTCGTCGCAAAGCGCGCGAAGTGATGTTGAATGATGAATTGATCGACGAACGTCCAACCGTGTCGCGAGATCATCGGGCCATACCAAACGGCCGCGACCGCCAGCGTCAATGGCACGCCCCAGAACAGGCTGACCACGAATTTTCGATTTGGCCATTGGCGCCGTAACAGGAAATAGACAGCGATTACGCCGAACGGAATGACGATGCCGATTAGGCCTTTGGCGAGTAGCGAGAGACCGATGAAGAAGTAGAAGGCGAAGAGGAGCGCAGGCATCCTTGCCTGCGGATAGCCTGCATCTGCGCCGGCGAGCGCCCGCTTGCTACCCCGACAGGTCGGGGTCCTGTACGGGACATGCCAAACGAAGAAGCACGCGAGCGCACCGGTCAGCGTCATCGTCAGAACGATGTCAAAGCTGGCGGCGCGCGAAAATGCGATCACACCCAGGCAGGATAAGAAAACCCGCGCGCTCCATCCTGGCAAATCGTTTCGGGATGGCTGCTCCACTTGTACTGAGCCCTCCCTCACCGCCTCACCCCAGCCGGGCTGCCCGTCTGGGGACCCCGGTGTCGGGCTTCCGCCCCGTGCGGCGATCCAGTAAATGAAAACCGCGGTTAGCAATCCGCAAATCATCGGCCCCACGCGCGCGGAAAACTCGCTGACGCCGAAGACGCGATAGCTCGCCATCATCATCCAGTAAAGCAACGGCGGCTTTTCAAACCACGGCAGCCCGCCGAGCGTCGGCGTGATCAGATCGTGACGCGCCAGCATCTCGCGCGCTACCTGGGCATAGCGCGGCTCGTCCGGCCCAACTAACGGCACCGCCCCCAAACCATAAAGATAGAAGGCGGCGATTGCGAGGAACAGAAGACTCCAGACGCGCTTGGCAAGCATTGAAGGTTGCAAGTATAGTCGCTCCTGAGCAAGTAGGCAGTAAGCAGTAAGCAGTAGGCAGATCGCTCCGGACTGTTAGCTGCCTTCTGCTTTCTGCCTACTGCCTTCTGTTAGTAATAACCTAAATCATAACCGCAGAACAGTAAACCGTGACACTACGCACCGCAGTCATCGGCGTTGGACATCTGGGCAGTCAGCACGCGCGCGTTCACGCAGCGCTGGCGGCTGAAGGCGCCTCGCAATTCGCATCCGTTTGCGATCTCTACGAAGAGCGCGCGCGCAGCATCGCCGCGGAATGGAGCACGGATTCTACGACTGATTGGCGCGCGCTGGTCGGCAGAGTTGAGGCTGTCAGTCTGGCAGTTCCGACCGAATCGCATTGCGAGATTGCTTGCGGTTTGCTCGAAGCCGGCATACATGTGCTGGTTGAGAAACCAATCTCGCGCACTCTGGAGGAAGCGGATCGCATGATCGCTGCGAGCCAGAAAGGCCACGCGGTCTTGCAGGTCGGCCACGCCGAACGCTTCAATCCCGCGCTGGTCGCGCTCAGGCCACACGTCAAGAGTCCCGTCTATTTCGAGATTCATCGCGTGGGCCAGTTCACGGCGCGCTCGCTGGACATCGACGTCGTGCTCGACTTGATGATTCACGATCTCGACATCGTGCAGTGGCTGGTCGGGGAAGACGTCGAAGTAACTTCGCTTCACGCGGTCGGCATTCCGATTCTTACTGATCGGGTTGATGCGGCAAACGCGCGTCTGGAATTCGCGACCGGCGCCGTAGCGAACATCACTGCATCGAGAGTGGGCACTGAGAAGATTCGCAAGATGCGTTTCTTTCAACCGCACGATTACATCGCAGTCGATTACACGACTAATTACGCTTCGATCAGCAACCTGGCACCGTCGGGTACTCATGGCCCTTGGCCCGGCGTTAATACACGCACGCTTGAGGTGCAGGATGTCGAACCCCTGCGCGCGGAGATCGAAGCATTTCTGCAAGCGGCGGCGAGCGGCTCACGGCCGCCAGTCTCAGGCGAAGATGGGCGGCGCGCGTTGGCGCTGGCGCTGCGAACGCTCGATCAGATTCACGAACATACAGTGAAGACCGGCGTCGGAGCTTTTCTTCAGAACGCGTGAAGCCGATTTACCTGCCGATTGAATGAGTTCACAAACAAATCCCGATCAGAGCATTTCGCACATGCTGGCCGAGCGCATTCGCGCCGGCGACTTCCCTTCCGCCATTTACATCGTCGCTGAAAATGGCAACGATGTCTTTGCTGACGCGCAGGGTGATGCGGTGCGCGAACCGGAAACGCACTCCGCGACACTCGAGACGATTTACGATCTCGCTTCGCTGACAAAGCCGCTCGTGACCGGATTGCTTTGCGCGCGTCTGGTCGAATCGGGCGAGTTAACGCTCGACAGTTCCGTGGCGCAGTACCTTCAGGAATTTGAACGCGCCGACAAACATCACATCACCGTGCGCGATTTGCTGACGCATACTTCCGGACTGCCGGCCTGGCGTCCGCTCTACATTACGGCTCATGAGAAGGAGGGCGCGCTCGCGGCCATCGCGAACGAGGCACTGGAACACAAGACTGGAGAGCGAGTCGTTTACAGCGACCTTGGTTTCATCGTGCTTGGTTTTCTGCTCCAGAGGCTGACTGGCGTGTCGTTCGATCATTTGGCGCAGCGCGAGATCATCGATCCGCTTCAACTGCAGCGCACATTCTTCAATCCCGAGCACGCTGTGCAAACAAGCGTAGCCGCTTGCGAAGCTGGCAACGCCTACGAGCGAGAGATGTGCGAGAGAGACTTTCCGTCAGCCAACCCGTTCGCATCCACCACCCCAAGCGGGCTGCCCGCGTGGGGACCCCGGTCCGCTCACGGTTCTGTAACTCCCTATTCCGGCTGGCGAGAGAAAGTCATCTGGGGCGAAGTTCATGACGGCAACGCGCACTTTCTCGGCGGCGCCGCTGGTCACGCCGGATTGTTTTCAACCGCCGGCGAGACTTTGCGTTTGGCTAATCAGTTTATCGCGGCACAGTCAGAATTGCTTTCGAAAGAAACCTGCGAACTGTTTCGACAGAATATGACGGAAGGCTTGAATGAAACCCGCTCGTTCGCCTGGCAATTGGCGGCAACAAAAGATTCGACCGCCGGTCCCAACTTGCCGCCCGACGCTTTCGGTCACACTGGATTCACCGGCACGAGCTGTTGGATCGATGCTGAGCGTGAGCGCGTGTTTATTCTGTTAACGAACCGCACGCACGATCATTCTCTTCCCTTCACCAACATTAATTCGACGCGCCGCCAGTTTCACACCCTCGCGGTGTCTGCACTCGGCAATCCGGAGAATGAGTAATCCCTAGCGACATGGAGCGAAATACCGGGACAATTAAGACAGGATCACGGCGCGCCAGAGTTGCCAACTTCCTCAGCCTCGAGCGGAACGTCACAATCGCCTCCGCCGCAATTCTCCTGATCGGTTTCGGTGAGGAGTTGTGGACAAAGTTTCTGCCGAAGTATCTGGAAGCCCTCGGCGCGACTGCTCCTATTGTAGGTCTGTTCGGAACCGGGCAAGACTTCTTCGACGCGGTTTACCAGTATCCGGGCGGTTGGCTCTCTGATCGTTTCGGGCGAAGGCGAGCCTTTCTGATATTCATCGCGCTCGCTTCTGTCGGTTACGTCATTTACCTCATCAGTCCGTCGTGGCCAGTGGTGTTTGTCGGCTTGGCGCTGTCGCTCGCCTGGCACAGCATGGCTTCGCCGGCGATCTTCGCGGTCATCGGCGATTCCCTACCCCGCGAACGCCGCGCAATGGGTTTCACGCTGCAGTCAATCCTAAAGCGCGTCCCGATTGTTATCGCTCCGGTCATTGGCGGTGCCTTGATTGTTTCGCGTGGAGTCTTGCCGGGCGTTCATATCGGTTTGGTAGTCACGCTTGCCCTGGCAGCTGTGACGGCGCTGCTCGTTCTGCGAATCAACATCCCGGTCAAACGCGCCGAGGCCATTAACATCCGTGGGGTCTGGCGGTCGTTTCATAGCGCGCTCAAGCGGCTGCTAATCTCCGATGTAATTATACGCATGTGCGAGGGCATGACCGGCGTTCTGGCGATTCTCTATGTGACCAACGTGCAACACTTCAGTGTCGCGCGTTACGGAACGCTGATCGCGATTCAGATGACGACTTCGATTCTGGTTTACATTCCGGCGGGCAAGATTGCCGATCGCGTGGGGCGCAAGCCGTTTGTGATTGCCACCTTTTTTAGTTTCGCCCTATTTCCGCTGGCCGTCGTGTTTGCTTCCAACTTTGCGCTTCTGGTCGTGGCCTTCATCATCGGCGGCCTGCGCGAAATCGGCGAGCCTGCGCGCAAGGCAATGATTGTCGATTTTGCCCGCGACGATGTGCGCGCGCGTTCGGTCGGCCTCTATTACCTGGTGCGCAGCCTTTCGATCACTCCGGCTGCCGCGATCGGCGGTTTGCTGTGGAAGATCACGCCGCAAACTCCGTTTGTTGTCGCTGGCGCGATCGGTATTATCGGCACGATCGTGTTTGCAGCGACGGTGGAAGAACGGTACGCGAGTTAGATTCTTGTCATTAGTGGCACGCGCAGGCAAACTAAGGGCGGAGGATTGCAATCATGAGTAACTCGAATTCGGAAAGCTTGCTGCTCGACCTGCGGAAGTTCCGGGGCGTCGTCAGGTGCGTCGCGACGGCGTCCGTGCTCAGCTCAATGATCTGTTTGATGGCCAGCGACGCGCGAACCCAGATTCGAGTTGGAGCAGCCAATAACCAGCAAACATCCACACCAGAAGAATGGAAAGCTGTCGAAAAAGCGATCGGCAAGACCGGTTCAGTGCAGCCAGGCGGCGTATTCAAAATCGGGTTGCCGCGAACTGATCTCAATGTGATTGTTCGTGGCGTTCAGGTCAATCCGGTGCTCGCACTCGGCTCATGGATCGCGTTCAAGAAAATGGGAAGCGAAGCGTTTGTGATGGGCGATTTGGTTTTGACTGAGGCTGAGGTAGGGCCGGTGATGTGGTCGTTACAGGAGAGCGGCATCGATACGACCGCACTTCACAATCACGTACTCGACGAGTGGCCACGCGTGATGTACATGCATATCCACGGGCACGGCGACGCGGTGAAACTCGCCGCAGCAATTCGTCGCGCGCTTTCTTACACAAAGACACCTTTCGACCAGCAGCCCAGCGCCACGCTCAAGAGAAGCCAACCGTCAGAGATCGATTTTCACCAAGTCGAACTGATTGTGGGGCGAGGTGGAAAAGACAACAACGGTGTCTATCAATTCAGCATCGCGCGTGCTGAGAAGATCATAGATGGCGAGATGGAAGTTCCGCCCTCGATGGGTGTCGCGACCGCCATCAATTTTCAAACAACTGGAGAAGGCCGTGCGGCCATCACCGGCGACTTCGTCTTGATCGCCGGCGAAGTCAATCCAGTTATTCACGCGCTGCGCGAAAACGGTATTGCGGTCACGGCGATTCACAGCCACATGCTGACGGAATCGCCGCGATTGTTTTTTATGCACTTCTGGGCCAACGACGATGCATTAAAACTGGCGCGCGGCCTCCATGCCGCTCTCGATAAGACAAACTCAGCGAAGTAAATCGTCGCTCTGACGCACGGATGCCTCAGACGTGTGGAGCATCTCCACCTGTGGAAGGCGCGGCTTCATTTTTGCACCGAGCCCGCCCCTTTTGTAGTAAGATTGTTTCGGCCCGCCGGCTCGCTCTCCCGTTTTTGCGCGGAGAGATTCAATCCGCTATGCATAGTCGTTGTCGCTCAATCTCAGTTCCATTTCTGCTTGCGAGCGTGCTGCTGTCGCCGCTGACCTTCGCGCCGTCGCTCCACGCGCAGGAGATGCGCGAGCGGCGCACGCAAGCCGAGACTGAAGAAAAGACCCAACGGGCATGGCCCTCACAACAGAAATCCATCGCCAGGGAAGCAAACAGATCGAGCGAGTTCGCGCAACTCACAAATGAACCGCTCATGCGCATCGCGCTCTCGACGGACGTGGGCGCGGCGACAATCTCAACGGCGGGCCATTTGCTGAAGGCCTCGGAACTGGACTTGACGCCGCAACCGCTGGAGACGACGCGCGTGCGCGTCGAATCGCGACTGCTTTCGCCGACTCGTCAGGTTAAGGATCGAAACTATGATATTGAGATTGCCCGGTCGCTCTCACGCGAAGAGGCGGACCGAATGGTTGATTTGGTTCATCAGCTAACCGGCGAAAGCGCGCGCGCGGTCGCGGACACCGACAAGTGGCGAGTAATCATCCCGAAGCAATCGCGCGAAGATGCTGAAGCCACGACCGCCAAACTGGAGGAAGCGGGCTTTGAGGCGCGTTCCGTCGCCAGTGAAGCAAACAATGCCCAAGCTCCCGCAACCACAAACCAATCGCGCGCAATGTCGGCAGCGACGCCTTTGAAATCGGCGAACGCCAACACCATCCGGCTTACCTCGCGTCCCAGCGTCCCGACACGAGAGTTGCTCGCATTTGCTCGTGGCACCGTGCCGTTGTTTCGCTCCAGCGCGCCGCTAATCTTCGCTTCCAACGACGAAGTCAATTCCCCGATTCGCTTCAACGACAAACCCTATCGCGGCCGCATTGAAGTGTTCGCGAATCCGCGTGGCGCGCTCACCGTCGTGAACGTTATCGGATTGGAAGACTATGTGCGCGGCGTTATTCCGAACGAGCTTTCGCCCGGCGGCTTCCCGGCCATCGAAGCCCACAAAGCCCAGGCGATTGCCGCGCGCACTTACGCGCTACGGAACCGCGGCCAGTTTGCTTCCGAAGGTTTTGATTTGCTCCCCACCACGCGCTCGCAAGTTTATCGAGGTCTATCGAGCGAGAATTCTTTGTCGTCGCGCGCAGTCGACGAGACGCGCGGTTTGATCGCAACTTACAAGGGTGAGCCGATCAACGCGCTTTACACTTCGACCTGCGGCGGCCGGACTGAAGATTCCGAGAATATATTCAACGACGCGCTGCCCTACCTGCGCGGCCGCGAATGCGCCGCTGAAGGCAAAGCTGAGTTCGCGCCCTTCATGATCAAGAGTTCGCGCGACATTTTCGAGATCAAAGACGATCAGGACCTGACGTTCGCACGGGACGTGGCGCTGCTGACGGTGAACGGTTTTGCTTTGCCGGTCGACAAAGTTTCCAGTTCGTGGCTGTCAGCGCACGTTTCCGAATCAGAAGCGCGCGAATGGCTGAACGCGTCCGCGCGTCTTTCGCGCAATGTTGCGTTTCAGTGGCTTGATGACGCAACGAAGGCGCCCGCATTCAGCACGGCGCTCGTCGCGGCGGTCTTTGGCGACAACCGCGCCGATACATTATTGAACAACGCCGACGTCGACTACCTGCTCTCGTTTCACGACGGCGAACAGGTTCCTAAAGGAAATCGCGCCGACGTCGCGATGCTGCTTCGTGACGGGCATCTATCGCTTTTCGCTGACGCAACGCTGCGGCCGAAAGAGACGATGTCACGCGCAAGAGTGCTGCATGCGATCGCGCACCTGCTGGAAGCACGCGGATCGCTCGCCTTGCAGAAAGGAACAGCGCGGCCCGCTTCCGGCGGCGTGATGATTCTGCGTTCGAACAAAGGCAAGGATCAGCCGCTGGTCGTCAGCCACGACGCTTTTCTGTTTCGCGAGTTTGGCGAAAACCTTTATCAGATGAAAGCGCTAGCATTGGTCGGCGGCGAGTCCGTGATTTTTCACGTCAGCGCGAAAGGCGAAGTTGATCATCTCGAAGTTCGGCCGGCGCCCAACGGGGCCTCCGCTGAGCGCTTTTCGCCCTTCACGAACTGGACTGCGGAACTGTCGCTCGGTGAAGTGCAAGCGCGTCTGGGCCGATCAGTTCGCGGCATCGGTGCGATTACCGACTTGCGTGTCGCCGCGCGCGGATCCTCGCGACGCGTGATCGATCTCGAGGTCGTGGGCACATCAGGCACGGCGCACGTTCGCGGCGGGAGGATTCGCTCGGCGCTGGGCCTGCGCGAACAACTCTTCGTTTTCGATCGCGTTTACGGCGCTAACAAACGCGTCGCCGGATTTGTTTTCACCGGACGCGGCTGGGGCCATGGCGTGGGCATGTGCCAGGTTGGGGCTTACGGTTTGGCGCGGCAGGGCTACAATTCTGAGCAGATTCTCAAAGCTTATTACACGGGGATCGAGTTGACGAAGCTTTATTGATGTTCCTCCAGGATTCGAGGCATGCGTTTCTCCCGCAATCAAATCATTGGCGCAATCCTTCTGCTCGCGGTCATCTGGCTCGTGATTGCGATTCGGCTTATCATCTCTCGCGGGTGAGTCCTTCAAATAAAGAAGAGCAAAGATCTAAAGAATGCAGACAGGATGTCTGCGCTCCCGGCGATGCCTGCGCTCCCGGCATCATCGCGATCGTCGGGCCGACTGCGTCGGGCAAGAGTGCGCTGGGAATTGAGCTGGCGCTGCGCCTCGGCGGCGAGATCATCAACTGCGATTCGGTCCAGGTTTATCAGGGCATACAGATCGCTACCGCCAAGGTTCCGCTCGCGGAGCGGCGCGGCGTAGCGCATCACTTGATTGATTTCGTTTCGCCAAGCGTTAACTTCACTGCGGCGGACTGGGCGCGCGCTGCTATCGAGAAGATCCAAGAGATCGAAGCCCGTGGTCACCAAGTTCTGTTGGTTGGCGGCACAGGCTTTTATCTGCGAGCCTTGCGTCAACCTTTCTTCCCCAGCCCGCCGACTGACGAAAGACTTCGCGGCAGACTCACCAAAATCCGCGAACGCCACGGCCCCGAACGTCTTTATCGCATCCTGCAACGCTTTGACCCCGCGGAGGCGGAGAAGGTGAATCCGCGTGATTGGCCGCGGGTGCAGCGCGCGATCGAGTTTTGTCTGCAAACCGGCGAACCCATCTCGCGTGAAAGGCCCCTGCGTCCGGAACCGCCGGCGGCGGCTGCGCGAATTCGCATCCTCGCGCTGAATCCGCCGCGCGCGGAACTCTACGGGCGCATCAACGAACGCACGGAAAAGCATTTCGCCAACGGGCTGGTCAATGAGGTCCGCCAACTGCTTGACGATGGCGTGCCCGCCGAATCAAATGCCCTCGGCGCGCATGGTTATCGGCGCGTGGTTGAACATCTGCGGGGCCAGCGCGACCTCCGAAGCGCGATCAAACAGACCAGGCTTGACGTGCGTCATTACGCTAAGCGGCAGTTGACCTGGTTCCGTCATGAATCAGGAGTGGAATGGTTGGACGGCTTCGGCGACGATGCTCGCGTTCAGCCACAGGTGTTCGCGCTGCTTAGTTAGGCGGTAGTTTACCCGCTCGTCACCGCGAGCGGCTCGGTAATTCTTTCGCAGAAAAAACTTGTCAGGATGGACTGCGTGTTATATTCTGGGGCCGCTCAAGCAACTTCAGTTACGCAAACCAAGTGGACGATTCGTGGACCTAAAGCCAGCGCCGCAAAACATTCAGGATGGCTTCCTCAATCTCGCGCGACGCGAGAAACTCACCGTGACGATCTATCTCGTTAACGGCGCGAAGCTGCTGGGGCGCATCAAGAGCTTCGACAAATTCTCGTTGATTCTGGAATCGGGCGCCCAGGAGCAACTGATTTTCAAGCACGCCATCTCGACGATCTCCCAAGCCCGACGCGCGACCGGCGAGTTACGCGGACAGCAGACACCGGCAACCAGCGAAAGCCCGGCTGAACCAACTGAAGAACCGGCCGCCTCGTGAATCCGACCAGCACCACCTCCAGCAATAACATGGCCGGCGCTTTTATCACCTTCGAAGGAATTGACGGTTGCGGAAAATCTACCCAGCTTCGCTTGCTGGCGAGCGAACTGCGCGTGCGCGGCGTTACGGTGGTGACGACCCGCGAACCAGGCGGCACGCCTCTGGGTCAAAGGCTGCGCGCGGCGTTGCTGGAT